>CAMCXT010000052.1 GCA_945883545.1 Chitinophaga pinensis
ATCCGCTATTTCCTAGGAGATATCAGAGATGCATCGAGACTTCGTCGTGCTTTCGAAGGTATTGATGTGGTTATTCATGCAGCAGCCCTAAAACAAGTGCCTGCCGCGGAGTACAATCCGTTTGAGTTTATCAAAACGAATGTTTTAGGAGCTCAGAATATTATCGATGCTTGTTTCGACTGCGATGTAAAGTCTGTAGTGGCATTGTCGACCGATAAAGCGGCAGCCCCAATCAATTTGTATGGCGCTACAAAACTTTGTTCCGATAAGCTCTTCGTTGCAGCGAACAACATCAGAGGCAAACACGATGTGCGTTTCTCAGTAGTTCGTTATGGAAACGTGATGGGATCACGTGGATCTGTAATTCCATTCTTTTTGAAAAAGAAGTCAGAAGGAGTTCTGCCGATCACTGATCCAGGCATGACACGCTTCAATATCTCTTTAGAAGAAGGTGTTGAAATGGTTCTTTACGCTGTTGAACATGCAATTGGAGGGGAAATTTTTGTCCCGAAAATTCCTTCGTATAAAATCCTCGATGTGGCTCAAGCTGTTGCGCCAGATGCCAAGCATGAGATTGTAGGCATTCGTCCGGGAGAAAAATTGCACGAAGAAATGATCACCAGTTCAGATTCATTCAATACGATCGACTTAGAAAAGTACTACGCTATCCTTCCGCAAGGAAATCCGAAAATACAAGCGTATTACGAATCAAAAGGTGGAAAAATGGTTGAGCCAGGTTTCTGTTATAATTCAGGTACAAATACCGATTGGCTTGGAGTGGAAGAACTTTCATCACTTATTTTCAACAAGGATTAAATTTAGTATTACATAAATTATTAATCCCTTCAATTTAAACGATGAAATTAAATCTGTCCAAACTGGCTCTGGGTAGCGTGCAATTTGGATTGGATTATGGGATTAATAATGCAGATGGAATAGTTCAATTTGAAGAAGTTAAACGGATCATTGATATTGCTTTTTCAAACAATATTCGCACAATCGATACAGCTCGATTGTATGGCAATTCGGAAGCAGTTCTTGGTCAACTCGATTTGAACAATTGGCAGATTGTTTCAAAATTCTCTTCCAAAATAGATGTCGAAAGTTCAATTGAAGATGAGTTTCGCACAAGTGCTAGGAGCCTTCATTTAAAAAATATCTATGGATATATTGCTCATTCTGCCGATATTCTCATAGAAAATCCACTGATTTGGAATCAATTGAAATCCTTAAAAGATCAGGAGTTAATTAGTCGTATTGGGTTTTCAATCTATAAACCTGAACAACTTGAAAAGCTCCTCGATTTGGGCTGTATTCCTGATCTTGTTCAAGTTCAGTACAATCTTTTAGATCGTCGTTTTGAACCGTATTTTGAACCTTTAAAAAAGCTAAACTGTGAAATCCATTCGCGATCAGCTTTCCTTCAGGGTTTATTTTTCAAAGAAGATATCCCAGATTATTTCTTGCCAATCAAGAGTATTTTAAAAGAGATTCAGTTACTTTATCCAAATAGATTTGAACGTGCGGCTTTTTTATTGGCATTCTGCTTAAAAAATCCATTTATTGATAAAGTCGTTATTGGAGT
Organism: Chitinophaga pinensis; assembly: GCA_945883545.1. Taxonomy (GTDB): domain Bacteria; phylum Bacteroidota; class Bacteroidia; order M30B66; family M30B66; genus CAMCXT01. Next base: position 1,586 of record CAMCXT010000052.1, read on the forward strand.
TCAGTCTGCTAAAGAATTGCAAGATAATTTAGATGCACTTCTAACTTTTAATCCACTGGTAAATAGCCAACTTGCTTTACCTAATTTTGACAGTGAAATAGTACTTCCTTATAATTGGCCAAAAACAAAATGAGTACAGATAAACGCATTGGACTTGAGGGTAAAATAGTAGCAATTACTGGTGGTTATGGTCATTTAGGATCGGGAATAACCGAAGCAATTCTTAATCATGGAGGAGTAGCTATCGTTCTTGGGAGGTCACAAGAAAAATTCGATTTTCTGAAAAATAGAATTAACCACACCGAAAATCTACATTTTCAATTTTGCGATATTGGAGATCAAGCAATTGTTGCTGAAGCATTTGCTAATATCATTAACCGCTTCGGCAACATAGACGCCCTTATCAATAATGCATATTTTGGTAAAAGTCAAATTCCTGAAAACATGAGTGACGAGGAATGGCAACTCGGTATTGAAGGAGGTCTGAATGCTGTTTTTCGATGCATTAGAGAAGTAATTCCACACTTGAAGCAAGGAGGAAGAATCATAAATATTAGTTCGATGTATGGCAGCATTGCCCCGAATTTTAAAATTTACGACGATTTTCCAGCCTTCTTAAATCCTCCAAATTATGGAGCTGCGAAAGCGGGAGTTCAACAATTAACGAGGTATTTTGCGAGTTATCTTGGAAAAAAAGGCATCACTGTGAATTGCATAAGTCCTGGGCCTTTCCCAAGTCCAGATGTTCAAAAAAATACCGGATTTGTTAAGGAACTTGAACAACTCACTGTCTTAAATCGCATTGGGCAACCTCATGAACTGGGCGGAATTTGTGTATTTCTTGCTTCCGAACATGCATCCTTCATTACAGGTCAAAATATAGCAGTAGATGGAGGTTGGACTACCCGTTAACAATATAACATTAGCTGTTATACAGGCCCGAATGACTTCAACCCGTTTACCCGGTAAAGTCCTTCTACCGCTTCCATTTCCTGATGGAGAGCCATTAATTTTCAACTTAATAAATAAGCTGAAGCTTTGTTCCCAGATAGATCAAATTGTAGTGGTTACCTCAACTGGAGAATTACAATCTCCACTTATTCATTTCCTTAATTCTAAAGGCATTACTTCCATTCAAGGCGACGAACTTGATGTACTAAGTCGTTTTGTTAGAGCGATTGAGCAATTTAACCCAACAACTGTAGTAAGAGTAACTGCCGATAACCCTTTCATAGATATTCAAAAACTATCTCAGACTATTCTTTTTCATAAAGCAGAGAATTTAGATTACACACTAACAGAATTTCTACCCTATGGAATGAATATCGAAGTAGCTTCGGCATCATCATTATTAGAACTCAATAAACGGGAAGATATTACTATAGAAGAAAGAGAGCATGTAACGATGAAGCTGTTGAAGTGTTCAGAATACAAATCACACATCATTAAATCGAATGAAATTGATTTGAGTCATATACGTGTAACGGTCGACACTCCTCATGATTACATGCGTGCAGCACTTATTCATCAATTACAAATAAACAAACCACTCGATGAAGATTTAAACTTCATTACTAACACATACAACAATTATCCTTACCTATTCGGTTAACAAACAATTCATCATCCAATGATCCAACCTATTCCATACGGCCGTCAAAATATAACAGATGAAGATATTCAAGCAGTTACTGAAGTCCTTCGTGGTGAATATTTAACACAAGGTCCTAAAATCGCTGAGCTCGAATCGGCATTTGCAGCCTACACAGGAGCCCAATATGCTGTTGCTATTTCAAATGGAACCGCTGCATTGCACCTTTGTGCAATGGCATTGGGCGTTCAGGAAGGAACACGGGTAATTACTACGCCGATCACTTTTGCAGCCTCAGCCAATTGTGTGCGTTATTGTGGTGGAGAAGTTTGGTTTGCCGATATCGATCCTGATACCTTCACCCTCAGTCTAGAAAAAACAAGAGCGCTGCTCGAATCCAAGCCCAAAGGATTTTTTAGCGGTATCATTCCAGTTGATTTTGCTGGTTTGCCTGTAAATCTCGAAGATTTTCGTGCTCTGGCAGATGAATTTGGTTGTTGGATCATCGAAGATGCTTGTCACGCCCCCGGCGGAAGTTTTACCAATTCAGCAGGAGAATCAATCTCTTGTGGAAGCGGTACCTATGCCGACCTCGCGATTTTCTCGTTTCATCCAGTCAAGCATATTGCTGCTGGTGAAGGCGGAATGATTACCACCAACAACGAATCGCTTTACAAGCACTTGCTCCGTTTGCGCACACACGGAATTACACGTGAAGCCGATCTGCTCACCGAAAACCACGGTGGCTGGTACTACGAAATGCAAGAGTTAGGCTACAATTACAGAATCACCGATTTTCAAGCTGCTTTGGCATTGAGTCAGCTCAAAAGAGCCGATGCAGGTTTGAAGCGCCGCCAAGAAATCGCCGATCGTTACACCGAAGCCTTTGCCAAAGCTGGCATTGCTGCTCCTTTAGTAAACGAAGGTTCTCAGCATGCTTGGCATTTGTATGTAATTCAAATTGGCAACAGGAAAGCACTTTACGATTTCTTGCGCACTCAAAATATTTTCTGTCAGGTACATTACATTCCTGTTCATTTGATGCCTTACTACCGTCAGTTTGGTTGGAACAAAGGCGATTTCCCTCTATCAGAATCATACTACGAGCAATGCCTAAGTTTGCCGATGTATCCTGCGTTAACTAACGAACAACAGGATTTTGTAATTCAATCGATTCTGGAATTCCTACAGGCATGACCGTTTCGGCTGAAATGTTTATTCGGGCGGATGGAAATTCGACCATAGGATTCGGCCATTTGATGCGTGCCTTGGCTTTTGCGAACCATGCAAATTCCATTTCTAAAGTCACTTTGGTGATCAGAAATCCTGATAAAATTGCACAGGATGCTTGTCATCATTATGGAATCCAATTGCATGATATTTCTAGCATTCCAATAAATGAGGAAGCTTTCTATTTAGGCAAATTGGCCGGACGTGGTAAAATAGCTTTTCTCGACGGTTATAGCTTCGACGAACTGTACCAGCAGCAAGTGAAGCAATCAGGTTGTTTTTTGGTTTGCATGGATGATCATCACGACCGCATGTTTCTTGCCGATTGTATTATCAACGTGGCAGAAATTGAAGATCCAGCAAAGGTGTTGCGCAAAGTTTCCTCGCGCTTGGTTTATGGACTCAAGTACGCGCTCATCCGTCCTGAGTTTTCGGTCGATTCGAAAGAAGCCGAAAAGAAAGACCAAGTTTTCGTTTGCTTTGGTGGTGGAGCCGAAACACTTCCGCTAATCGACAAAACACTACAAGCCCTTTCGCATGCAAATTTGAGTCTCGATAAGATTCTAGTCGTGCTGAACGAGAAGTTATTCCCACAAGTGAATGATTTGCACTCAAGCAAATTTGCCGAACTGCCGCTCGAATTACTGAGTAATTTATCTTCTAGTGCCATCGCCAACTTGATAAGCAATTCAAGAATTGGAATTTGCTCCTCATCTACCGTTTCGCTTGAATGCCGTGCCTTGGGTTTGCCTATCCTTTCTGGATATTTCGTTGCCAATCAAAAAGGGATTTACAAAAGTTTAATCAAGAATCACGAAATTCCAGCTTTGGGAAATTTGCAGGAGATTTCTGCTGAATTCCTTGTGGATTCGATCGTTCATCTTTGGAACAACCACCAAGATTATGCGAAAAGTGTTCTTCATCCTGAGCAAATCCAGAAACAATACCTGCGACTCATTCAATCGTGGTTTGTTGAAATGGAGTTTTCAATTCGGAAAGCCACAGCCGGTGATGTTGAACTTTACCTTGATTGGGCAAACCAGCCCGATGTTCGTCTCAATGCCATCAATAGCGATCCAATCATTCCTGAAAATCACCGCAAATGGTTTGCCTCGCGCATCCAAAGTGAAACCACCAAACTCTTTGTAGGCGAGTGGAATGGAATTCCAGTTGGACAAATTCGTTTCGACCTCCATAACCAAGCTTGGGAAATCGATTACTCTGTAGATGCAAACCACCGCAACATGGGAATCGGTGAATTGCTCATCCGAAAAGGAATGCAAGAATTACTCCTAGAAATCGGTGAAAATCTGCTAGTTAAAGGTCTGGTCAAGCTCAATAATTTGCCTTCGGCTGAGGTGTTTAAAAAAATGCACTTTTCTGAAAATCAAACCGAAAGCAGAAGTGGTATCGAATTGAGTAGTTTCTCCTACCGTCTCAGCAGTCAATTGCTATCTTTGTAAAGCAAGTAACACCTGAATCTCATGCAGAAAATTGCTATCGGAGAAAATTCCTGGTTCATTGGAGAGGAAATTAGAATTGGTCAACATGTTACCATCGGGAAGAATACTACAATTAGAGCAAACCTCTGTATTTTAGAAGATTATAGCCGGATCGGTGAAAACAATTCAATCTTGGTTGAAGGCACATTTCACTTAGGAAACAATGGCTTTATTGGAAATTCCAACAATTTCACTGCCCGCGAAATCCTTTTTGGCGATTACCTCTTTCTCGACTCGAATGTTATGATCGGTCATGGAGGAAGATTCAGTTACGATTCCTTCCTGAAGGTTGGAAAAGGCGTGATGATTTGTGCTTGGGTGAAACTCAATACCAATTATTCAATTACCATTGGCGACGATGTAGGAATTGGCGAGTATGTGGATGTTTGGACGCATGGATCTTATCCCGCAGTTCTGAATGGATTTCCCGCTGAGTTTGGCCCTGTTGAAATTGGATCTCATGTGTGGTTGCCAGCAAAAAGTACAGTATTGGCCAATATAAAAATTGGAAACAACGTCGTAATTGGCGTGAATTCGTTGATCAATAAAAACTTACCCGATGGATGCTTTGCCGCTGGAATGCCAGTGAAAATCATCCGCGAGAATGTTTACCCGAACCGAGATCCAAAAGCCAATGCCGAAAAAATCAGCAATATTTTTGCTGAATATGCCAAACTTGCTCATTACAAAGACATTCAAGTAGAACTTACTTACGATGAAACTTCCGAGGTGATCTATTGCAACTGGTTGGGATTCGATACCAAAAACATGACTGTTCAGGGCGATTTGGATGCTGTTCAGGAAGATTTTCGTGATTTCCTCCGCCGACGCGGTGTGAAATTCTTTACCGGCCTTCCTTTTAGTTCCATTATGCCAGCAGGCTATAAAAAATTGCTTTCTTTCGAAGGATGAGTGAAATAACCATAGGAAGCCGCAAGCTCGGCGTAGGACATCCAAGTTTTATCATCGGCGAATTGTCGTGCAACCACAACGGAGATTACCAGATTGCTGTTGATTCTGTTAAGGCCATGCATGCTGCCGGAGTTGATTGCTTAAAGCTTCAAACGGCAAAGCCAGGAAGCATTACGATCGATTCGAAAAAATCAGATTTTATCATTGGTGGCGGCACTTTATGGGACAATAAATCGCTCTTCGAACTCTATACCGAAGTTTACACACCTTGGGAATGGCATAAACCACTGCAAGAACTAGCTCATTCGTTGGGCATGGAATTCTTCTCTTCTCCATTTGATCATGATGCGGTGGAGTTCTTAGAAGATCTGAACGTTCCAGCCTATAAAATAGCCTCTTTCGAAATCACCGATATCCCACTTATTGAGCACGCCGCTTCCAAAGGAAAGCCGATCATCATGTCGACCGGAGTAGCGCGCGAGCAAGACATCCGCGAAGCCGTGGAAGCTTGCCGCAGAGTAGGGAACGAGCAAATTATTCTGCTCAAATGCACCTCTTCATACCCAACGCCTCTCGAAGAAGTAAACCTGAACACGATTCCGCTGTTGCGGGAAAAGTTCGGTGTTCAAGTTGGGCTTTCTGACCATACCATGGGCTACATTGTTCCAATGGGAGCTGTGGCAATGGGCGCTACACTTATCGAGAAGCATTTTATCATGGATCGCTCCATTGGAGGGCCTGATTCGGCATTTAGCATGGAACCTTCTGAGTTTGAGCAAATGGTGAAAAATGTGCGCGACGTAGAAAAAGCACTTGGTAAAGCAACACTCGAACTGTCAGAAAAATCGGCTAAAAACCGAGATTTTGCACGTTCGCTTTATATTGTCAACGATATCCAATCGGGCGAAACACTCACCCGTTCAAATATTCGCTCCATTCGACCAGGCTTCGGATTGCCTCCGAAACACTTGAACGAAATTCTGGGCAAAACTGCCAAAACAAATCTGGAAAAAGGAACACCACTTTCCTGGGACCTCATCGACTAATTTATGTACAGCGAAATCAAGAAAATCAAAGAATTGTTCGACTCCGGAGCTAATGTGATGGAGTACTTCAGAAGCCTAAGCAATAGCCGAAACAATTCGATCGAAGCAATCAAGGTTAGTTACGATCTTCAGGCAGGAACATATATCGGGGTGTACAAATCGCACCGTGAATTCAATAATCTTTACACTGGAACGATTGCCTCATTGCTCGAAAGCCTTGGGAGCCACAAGTCTATTTTAGAGGCTGGAGTAGGGGAAGCTACTACACTTGCCAATGTAGTCGAAAAAATGACCAACAAGCCTGAATACGCATGTGGCTTCGATATTTCTTGGTCAAGAATTAATTATGCCCGTGCATTTGCGCAATCCAAGCAGGTTTCATCCGATTGGTTGTTTACAGGCGACTTGTTTCATATTCCACTGCGCGACAATTCGGTTGATGTAGTTTACACTTCACATTCTATCGAGCCTAACGGCGGAAGGGAAAAAGAAGCACTTCAAGAGTTGTATCGTATCGCTGGCAAATACCTGATTCTTCTAGAACCTGCTTACGAGTTGGCATCCGATGAAGCGAAAGCTAGAATGGAGCATCATGGATATGTAAGAGGTTTAAAATCAACCGCCGAATCGCTTGGATACAATGTAAAAGAGTACCGACTTTTCGATCATATCATCAATCCACTCAATCCAACAGGACTTCTCATTATCGAGAAGAACAGCGAGGCAGTTCCAGCAACACCTCAATTTGCTTGTCCGATTACTGGTGGAACCTTAGACAAATCGGGCGATTGTTACTATGCTGCTGAAAGTTTGCTTGCTTATCCTGTGATTGGTGGAGTACCTTGCTTACTTGCAGAGAACGGTATTTTAGCTTCAGGATTCAATAAACCGATCGAATTGTAACCATGGTTGATTTCAAAGGTAAACGAATTTTATTGGTAGTCGCTCATCCCGACGATGAACTTTTAGGCTGCGGAGGCACCATGAACCGCCTCATTCAGGAGTTTGGTTGTACAATTCGCGTAATAATCCTTGGCGAAGGCATCACATCTCGATCTGATGAGCGTGATCCAGAACAATGGAAACGAGAGTTAGAAATTCACCGCGCTAACATTGAAAATGCACGCAAATCCATCGGCTTTCATTCTACAGGCATTTATCAGTTTGCCGATAATCGCTTCGACAGCGTCGATTTGCTCGATTTGGTCAAGGTTATTGAAAAGGAAAAATCAGACTTTGATCCCGAGATTATTTTTACCCATCACGGAGGAGACACCAACATCGATCATCGCCGAACTTTTGAAGCGGTGGTTACTGCTATTCGTCCGATGAGCCACGAAAAAGTGCATACTTTGATTTGCTTCGAAACGCCATCATCCACGGAGTGGCAGGCTTTCAATTACCCAAATCCTTTCTTGCCGAATCTGTATTTCTGCATCTCCGAAGAAAATCTGAATGCCAAAATCAAAGGCATGGAATCTTACGAATTTGAGAAGCGTGCCTATCCACACCCAAGATCGCCAGAAGCATTGAAAATTCAAGCACAACGCTGGGGTGTGGCTACTGGAAACGACTTTGCAGAAGCATATATGTTAATTCGAACTATCTTTTGTTAAACTATGAATATTGTAATATTCAATTCTCATACTTTATTGGCGTCTCATTATGAGACTGAATTAGAATTGCTTTACAATCACCTTGAAAAGGGAGATCGTGTTGTTCAGTTAATTTGCGATAGTGATTTACCCGCCTGCGATATTAATCCATTTTATCAGCCTGAAGCCTGTGAACGATGCATTTCTAAACGAAAGAATGGATATGCTTCTTTGCCAAAAATACCAATAATTAGATCTTTCTTCAATCTCACTGAAGATGATAAAATACGAATCAAGCAAACCCCCAAAAATTTTGAAAGTATTTCTGAACTTAAAAAATTAAAAGTAGACGAATATGAATTAGGCTATTCTATTGCTTCGTCAATAATTTCATATTTCCGAGATCCTAATCCACAATTAGATCCTAAATGGGTAGAACGGTATATTATTGGGTGCTTGGGTGTGTATTTTAGTATGATTAATTATTTGAAATCAAATCAAACTGATTTAGTTTATGCTTTTAATGGCCGACTATCGCATACTAAAGCTGTTTTACAAGCATGTAAATTTATGCAAGTGAAGTGTTTATTACACGAACGAGGAAATTCGATGCCCTTTTACTCCTTGTTTGAAAACACGAGCATTCATGATCTAAAGAACACGCAACGTTTAATTGTTGAGACATGGGAAAATGCTGATCCTATCGAAAGAGTTGAGAAGGCTACTCAATGGTTTCAAACTCGGATTGGAGGTAAAATGGAAAATTGGTTTTCTTTTTTAGAGGCTCAAACATTTGAACTTCCTGAAAATTGGGATGAAACTAAAAAAAATATTCTCATTTGTAATTCTTCTGAAGACGAGTTTGCTTCGTTAAATGATGAATGGAAGAATCATCTTTATTTGAATCAAACTGATGGAATTATAAAAATTATTAACGACACAAAAAACTTAGAAAATATTCACATTTATCTCAGAATTCATCCCCATTTAGCAAAAGTAAACAACAAAGATCTTTCGGATTTATTGGCTCTCAAAAGCAAAAATCTTACTATTATTCCTGCAAGCTCTTTAATTAGTACGTACAATCTTGTTAACCATGTATCCCAAGTGATCACTTTTGGATCTACAATAGGAATGGAAGCTACCTTTATGGGGAAACCGAGTATTTTAGCAGGAAAGTCATTTTATTACAATTTAGGCGGAACTTACGACCCCTCGTCCCATTTAGAGCTTATTCAATTAATAAATAGTGACTTAGGTCCAAAGTCTAAGGAGAAGGCGCTCATGTTTGCCTATTATTTTGGAACATTTGGAGTTAGATTTAAGCATTATTCACCAGAAGATTTTGGGAAAGGGAAATTTAAAGGGAAATATATTGAGTCAGATTCTAGCTTAAAACTTAACCTCATTAAATTTTTTTTTGATAATAAAGTCCTTCCTAAACTAAGCGAATGGTTACGTTTACTTAAACGCGAAAAACTCACTCAACGCTATTTGCCATGAGTGTAAGTAGTCCTTCATTATTTATTGTTGTTCCAGGTTACAAGTGTGATAAATTTTAGAAGAAACAGTTCAAAGTCTTCAAAATCAAGATTTTGAAGATTAGGAAATCATTTTTGTAAATGATAACTTAATAGACAAAACAGCCGAAGGACTTGCTCGATTGGAAGCTTCCGATCCACGTCTTGTTATAGTGCATCAAATCCAACTTGCTTTACAAGGCAAAGCACGTATTGCCGGCGTTTCAGTTGCAAAAGCAGATGTTGCCGATTTTTTAGACGCCAACGATCTTTGGACTGCCCATAAATTGAGCTTCCAATGCGCAGAAATGCAAATATCAGGGGCTGATTTGATTTTTACCGATAGTTTTACGGTTTTAAATAACTAGATGCAGTTTAGGGAGCATCTTTTGGCTTGGACGACAAGTTTTTCTAAGGCGACCAAGGAGTTCAGCTATTTCAACCGTAAAATTATTTTAGGCTAAAAAATCTAGACCAACATAATAATTTGATTGTAAAATTAATCGATGAATAATTTTGTAAAATTGCAAACCAATAACAGAACTATGTCCAAATTTGATTTTATTGCCCACAACGTAAATCTTGGCGATGGTAAATTCACCATGGATCAAGCAAAACATCAGCCTTTGGAAGAAACCGAACGTTGGAAAGCCATCGAGAGGTCTATTCGACTCATATATAATCCAGAGGAACTTTTGTCGGCCCGTGTAGTTGACTTAGGCTGTTTAGAGGGTGGTTATAGTTTGGCATTTGCTAAAATGGGATTGCAAGTAACCGGAATCGATGCTCGTGAAGAGAATCTCGAAAAATGTGAATGGGTGAAGTCGCACTTTAACTTGCCGAACCTCAATTATATTAAAGACGATGTGAAGAATCTTGGTAATTATGAAAAATTCGACATTATTTTTTGTGCGGGTTTGTTGTACCATCTCGATGAACCGTCTGATTTTATTAAACTTATGTTCAAACAGTCTAATCGAATGACTATAGTGCACACGCATTATTCACTCGAATATGATTCGTTTTACGATAACAGACGATTGAGTTTTTTGCAGAAAAGTGCAAAGAAATTATTCAACCTACCGAATTATCATTATCCACAAAAGTACAATTACAGACTCTCTGATCTGGTTGAACACGAAGGCTATAAGGGCAGGTGGTTTTTTGAATTCCCAGAAAATACCGACCAGAAATTGATTGAAAGCAATGTTGCCGCTTCATACTCAAATTACAAATCCTTTTGGCACACGAAATCTGAATTGATCCGTTGCTTTCGAGATGTTGGGTATGTATCGAACTATGAACAATATGATTTCATAAGTAAATTTACTGGGTTTGATTACACCGAAAAACACGACAGAGGAATGTTTGTATTGCTGAAGTAGGCAAAGCAGATTAAAATGGATAATTTTCAAAATAAGTCATTGGTAAGCATAATAATTCCCGCTTACAATGCTGCCGATTTCTTAAAGTTTTCGATAGGAAGTGTTTTAAGTCAAACCTATAGAGACATTGAAATTATTGTTGTAGATGATAATTCTACTGATCATACCAAAAGTGTTGTCGAATCATTACAAACCCAGCATTCATGTATAAAGTACATTTGGCAGGAGAATGGCAAACAGGGTAAAGCGCGTAATAACGGAATAAAGCACGCTAAAGGAGAATTCATTGCATTTCTCGATGCAGATGATGAATGGAGAGCAGATAAATTAGAAAAGCAAATTCAGCAGATAATTCAACACAAAGCCGACTTGATTTTTTCTGACGGCTTGTTGGTTAGGGAGTCTGAAAATGAAGCACTTAGAGTTTTGGTCGAAAGAGGAGCAGACACAATTAAAATGGGCGCTTTTTGTGGTGAGCTTTTCGGGCAAAGAGGCGAGCGCTTATTGTACAGGAAAAACAGGATTCCAACTTCATCTGTATTGTGCCGAAAAGAGAGTCTGATAAAATCAGGCGGGTTTATCGAAGAGGGGATTTTTCAAAATTGCGAAGATTATTTGCTTTGGATTCGAATGGTTCAAAATGGCCATCGGCTAGTAGGTTTTAATGATGAGTTTTTATTCTACAGGATGCATCCTGGCTCGTCAACCTTTAATCCGGTTAGTAGTTTCCGCCCATTAATTAATACAATATTTATTATTAAAAATCCTATGCCTGAACAAGTTCGCATTCAGTTGGCAGGGCATATTATTGAGTACTTAAATATTATTGGGTCCGATAAATTAATCGAGTCGGATATTAAAATCTTCAATCATTACAACAAAAATACACAGGAGCATTTATGGCGTCTTATGTTGAAAATCAGCTTGCAATTGGGGCTCAAATCGATATTTTACAAACTTCTGAGAAGGCATGCCGCTAAATGGATTACTAGGGATATTTCAGATGACCAGCTGTAAAAATTAAAGTGAGACTTCAGAAGAAATCCCGTATCACACCTAAATCAAATTAACGCTGCGTTTGAAAAACAGTGCCCATTTTGAGTTGTTAAGGCAGCAATGAATTATTTTTGCAGATTATCTTTAATGATCTGTTAATGTGCGCTTTAAAATCGTGTTTAGTCGGGTGTTTATCTTCATATTGCGTTTCATACTAAGGGGAATTGGTTATTTTTGACCGAATATAAAAACGCAATTCATGGGACAAGACGGAATAAAAGGAATTGTCAGAAATCTGCTAGAATCCAATCTAATGACTAGAGAACTGATTCTGAATCCAATCCGAAATATAGGTTTGCATCGATATTACATGAGCAAATTGGCTTTAGCAGACCTTGATTCCGAAACTAAAGCACTTTGGATGGAGAGAATACGCAAAGTGAAGCTGAGTAGCGACAATGTTAAGATTTCTACAACACAAAATGCCGGTAAGTTGAAGAACGGTAAATTGGTGATGCACAATGACTTGGTTATCGATCCGCTGAGTTATTACGGTGCGCCAGTTATGCGCATGCTCATGGAAAATCGTTCGATTCACGAGCCACAAGAAGAATACGTGTTTCAAGAAGTGCTCAAGCAAATGCCTGAAGGAGCAACTATGTTGGAACTTGGCTGTTACTGGGCATTCTATTCGATGTGGTTCGGTTCAAAAATTAAGAACAGTAAGAATTATCTTATCGACAACAACGATGGAATTTCTCGAGCAAAAGCAAACTTCTCCATGAATAAGCTTTCGGGAACATTCATGACTGGATATATCGGGAAAGACAACCCTACTTCGTCAATTCCAGTTACAAATGTTGACAGAATCTGTGAGGAGCAAGGAATTAAATTTCTGGATATGCTTCATTCCGACATCCAAGGTTTTGAGTTGGAAATGCTCGAGACATCTTCGGAAATGATTCGCAAACGTGCCATTGGTTACATTTTCATTTCAACACATTCACAAGAATTACATTATGGTTGCATTGAGTTCTTGAAGGCCAATGGATACCAGATTTTATGTCATGCTGATATTGAAGATTCTTTCTCAGAAGACGGACTTATTGTAGCCAAAGATCCTACCTACCAAGGCCCAGATGTGTACAATATCTCTTCACGGAAATTGGAAGATTGCTAAAATTGAATGAACCCCAAAATTTCTATTTGCATTCCTGCCTACAAGCAAGCAGACAAACTTCAGGTGTTGCTTCAATCGATTCAACAACAAACGTTTCGCGATTTCGAGGTCATTGTTACCGACGATAGTCCAACCGATGAGGTTGAAAAACTCTGCCAACCACAAAGTACATTCGATCTCAAATACTACAAAAATTCAGTAGCCAAAGGTTCGCCCGACAATTGGAATACAGCGATTTCATATGCGAAAGGTGATTGGATCAAATTAATCCACCACGACGATTATTTCAGTTCGCCCGATGCGCTGCAATGCTTTATGAATGAAGCAACAAAGTTTCCAGAGGTAGATTATTTTTATTGCGGCACAAATATCCTAGATTCCAACAATGGCGAGCAGTTTCCATATATTGTAAATCCTAATCACCTTAATAAAATTGCAGTCTATCCTGCTTATTTGTTTCATAAAAATCTCATCGGAGCGCCTAGTACAGGGTTTTTCAAACGCTCAATCGATTTGAAATACGACAAAGCACTGATTTGGCTTGTAGACATTGAGTACTACAATAGAATCATCGAAAAACATAAAATAATAAACATCGAACAGCGGTTAGTTACTACAGTTATTTCTGAGGAACAGCTTACTACAGGATTGAAAAATAACCGTGATGTAGAGATTCGAGAATTTCTTTATTGCTATCTAAAACACATTGAAAGATTCGATTCAATCAACCGTAAAATCATGAGGCATCGATTACTCGATCTATTCAAAACATTTGAAGTGAATGATTTGAAAGATTTAAAATCGATACAATCAAATGCACCAATTCCTGCTTTTGCAAAGTTGCTCTTGTTTGGTTGCAGCATAAACAAGCCGCTTACCTACCGCATTTTCTATAAGCTCAATCATTTCAATATTTTCTAAATATGGTAATTGTTGAAATCAATAGTGGCTTAGGAAACCAAATGTTTCAATATGCAGCGGGTAAAGCGCTTGCGGCCAAATTGAATACAGAATTGTTGCTCGATATTTCATGGTACAAACAGGCCGACAAAGCCCAAACCCCTAGGAATTTTGAATTAACAGTGTATCCATTTTCAGAGAAATATGCCAACGAAAAAACTGTTAACCAGCTTATTCGTCCATCGTCTGCTGGTGTTTTTAATCGATTAAAGCATCGACTCAACAGATCAAAACCGATACATAAAAAATGGGCTTTCGTTGAGCCACATTTCCATTTTTATCCCCAGTTTTTTGAAGCACGAAACCCAGTGTATATCTCAGGTTACTGGCAATCGGAGCAGTATTTTCTGCCTATCGCGAATCAAATTCGAGAAATCTTTTGCATCGATATTTCGAAAGAAGAGCCTGCATTTGAAATGCTTCAAAAAATAGCCGCTTCAAATTGCCCAGTTTCCATGCACGTTCGTCGAGGTGATATGGTAAAGAATCCTGAAGTTGCTCAAGTTCATGGCTCCTGCAACATCGATTATTACAAGCGCTGTATGCAAAAAATTGAGCAACGGGTAGATCATCCAGAATACTTCGTTTTTTCCGACGATCCTGAGTGGTGCAAAGAAAACCTGAAGTCAAATTTCCCGATCCACTTTGTTACAGGAAACGATGGTTCCAAAGCGTTTCTAGACATTCAACTGATGCGTCATTGCCATCACCATATCATTGCCAACAGCAGTTTTAGTTGGTGGGGCGCTTGGCTCAACCCGAATCCAGCAAAAATCGTTTTGGCCCCAATTAAGTGGTTTAATGCGGGAGATCACAACACCAGCGATTTGACTCCTCCAACTTGGGAGCGAATTTGAGATCATTTTAAGGAAAAAACTACCTTCGCACATTATGATCAGATTGCTAATTTTAGGTGGAAGTGGATTTATCGGAAGCAACCTGATCGAAACCCTCCTTCATGCTGGTTACACGATCACAAATTTCGATCGTCCAGGCACATCTCCCGCGCATTTTAGCAGTCATCCTGCCTACCGTTTTGTTCCTGGATATCTTTCCGACAATAGCCATTTGCGAAATGTTTTCAATCAAGAGCCTTACGATTGTGTAGTGCATTTGGTGTCATCTCTGATCCCTTCTTCAGGATATGATGAGTTTTTTAACGACCGAGAAGTCAACCTCACAGCGGGCTATGAAATCGTAAAAAATATGATGAGCAACGGCTGTCAAAGAATCGTATATTTTTCGAGTGGTGGCACCATTTATGGCAAAAATGGGAAGGAAGTCAATTCAGAAAACGATCAGCTTTGTCCGCTGACGTATTACGGGTACAGCAAATTGGCGATGGAAGAGTTTCTAAAGTTTTCTTCTAGAATCCACCCCATTAGTCACCTCATCGTAAGGCCTTCAAATCCATATGGTTCAGGTCAGAATCTTTTCGGAAAACAAGGATTAATCACAGTTGCCTTGGGGAAAATTCTCCAAAATCAGCCTATTGAAATTTGGGGAGATGGACAAGTTGTTCGGGATTACTTGCACATTCGCGACCTTTCTAATGCCATTCATGCCTTGGTTGAAAAAGGCATTGATAATGAAGTGTACAACATTGGTTCAGGTCAAGGCCATTCCGTAAATGAAATCGTGACCATCATTCACAAAGTAGCAGGATGCAACACAGGAGTCGAATACAAACCTGCCCGACCTGTCGATATTCCCGTGAATATTCTATCCATCGATAAAATCACAAACCATACAGGATGGAAACCTGAGGTAAATCTTGAGGAAGGAATTGCAATGCTTTGGAAGGCAATGCAGCTAAATGAGAAGCGAATAAAGTAATTGTTTCCTTTATTGAAAATGGCCTTATCGAATTGATTCGGAATCTACCCCAATGATTCAGGCGTTGGTTAAAAAACAATTCAATTAATTCTATCAATTATTAGGATTAATTCTTCGAAATTTCAGCATCTTGCTGCTTCCGAATTTTAGTAAAAATTGCTTGTATATTTGTTGTATTGAAGACCATGGATGCTCCGCGCGTATCTGTATTTATGCCTGTTTATAATGCTGGAGAAGATCTAGTAGCGGCAATGAAAAGCATCCTGAATCAAACGTTCAGTGATTTTGAATTTTTGATTGTAAATGATGGCTCAAAAGACAACAGCTTAGAGATTATTCAATCGTTTGATGACAAGAGAATTGTACTCATCAACAACGAAGTCAACAAAGGGCTAATTGCCTCCTTAAATATTGGTTTAGAAAATTGCAGGGGCGAATTTATTGTTCGGATGGACCAAGACGATATCAGCCTTCCAACACGTATCGAAAAGCAAGTTAAATTCATGGATGAACACCCTGAATATGGCTTAATCGGATCTTGGTTTGAAGACTTTGGCGAAAACATCGAATCGAAATTGGTAAAGTATAGTTCCGACGATACACAAATTCGCATTCGCCATCTTTACCAAACCCACATTTCGCATCCAACGGCAGTTATTCGAACATCTGTAATTCGGAAACATCAACTCCGTTTCGATCCTGAATTTGTTCACGGTGAGGACTATGAATTTTGGGTGAAAACAAGTGCGTTTTGCAAGCTTTCAAATGTTCCCGAATTGCTTGTTCTAAAACGCGATCATCCCAGAAATATCACCAACCAATTTGCAAGTACCATGCAAGCCACTTGCGTCAAGGTGAAACAAAAGCAATTTCATCAAATGGGCTTGGATTTAAACACCGATGATGTAAATCTCTATACCCGTTTTGCCGACAGCGAATGGAATTTCGACAGCCATGAAATGAAAACGCTTACCCATCTTTTGGAGAGAATTCAATCGGCAAATGAAAAATCTTCGTTCATTCCAAAAGATGTTTACAGTCAGTATTTGTCGTCCAAATTTTTCCATCTCTGCTACAACAACAAGTCAATTGGTAAGCAAGGTTGGGAGATGTTTTTTGCATCATCCTTAAGTAAGAAATACAAGATCAGCCTTTCGGAAAAAGCCAAATTCCGCGTAAAATCAATTCTTGCTTGATGGGAATGACTACTGAATCACCGTTTTTTAGCATCACCATTCCCGCCTATAACCGTGGGTATATTCTCCCAGAAACCATTCGGAGCATTCAGGATCAGTCGTTTTCGAACTGGGAAGTTATTGTGGTTGATGATGGTTCCAAAGACAATACCCGCGAAATTGTAGAACAGCTTGCCTCCCAAGATGCGCGCATTCGCTACGTTTACCAACAAAATGCCGAACGCAGCGCCGCTCGAAACAATGGAGCAGACCATTCAAAAGGAGCATACTTAATGTTTCTCGACAGCGACGATAAATACGCTGATGGACATTTGGAAAAGCTCCATAATTTCATTCAAGAAAAGGGATGTCCTGTTGCGCTGTTTTTTACCAATATGAGTTATCTCACCGAAAAAGGTGTCGAAATTCCTGAAATACCTACAATGGCTAGTGGAAAGGAATTTGAATATTTATTGTTGCAACCCATTACGCCATCAAGGGTTTGTATCCATCGAGATATATTAAAAGAGTTTCGCTTTGATCCCAAAATTGTGATCGTCGAAGACCTTGTTTTATGGGTTTGTATTGCCACAAAATATCCAGCATTTCAACTATGTGAAAACACGCTGTGGTATCGAATTCACGATGGAAATTCGGTCGATTTAAGCCGTAATTCTTATTACAATCGTTACAAAGGATTACTTCGACTTTTTAATGACGATGATTATCGTAACATTTCCTCAAAGATCGAAGACCGAATCAAGAACCATTTGTTGGCAGAATGTGCATTTAACATGGCCCGTCATTTCGAGTTTGTGAAGAACTTCAAGCAAATGAATGCCGAATTGATGCGCTCCTTCAAGCATTCGCCAGCATACCG
>CAMCXT010000053.1 GCA_945883545.1 Chitinophaga pinensis
CAAAGAGCTCGATTAGATTTAAAAAGGTATTTTGGAATAGAACTAATTATTGGCTCAAAGTTCGACTCATTTATTGATAACAGTGTTTTTAAAACGCTTGATGTTGCAATTGATACAGTAATTAATGCCAAGAACCAGATCAACTTTGACTTAGATTTTGAGGGGAATGGAGAAAAAACAGCCTGGTTTAGCTTTACTGTTTATCCGATAACTCAAGATGATGATACTGTAAAAGGGGTTTGTTTGAATATTGCAAATATCTCAGCTGCAAAACAAGCAGAGGAAGAAATCAGGAGCACAAAAAACTTTTATGAAACAATTCTAAACAATATTCCAGCAGATCTAGCAGTTTTTGATTTGAATCATAATTACCTATTTCTTAATCCAAATGCCATTAAAGACGATCAATTGCGCAATTGGATGATCGGTAAAAACGACTATGATTTTTTCCATAGAAAGGGTTCGGGGATTGAAATTGCAGACAAAAGACGAGCAATTTTTAACAAAACAATTGAAGAAAATAAAATTCAAGAGACTGTTGACGAGCATATTGATAAGGATGGCCAAACGCGTTATGTAATGCGTCGTTTTTATCCATATTCAGACCAACAAGGAGAGTTGAAATTGGTGATTGGATATGGAGTTGAAGTTACCCAAATAAAAAATGCGGAGCGGCATATTCAATCATCCGAGAAAAAATTCCGTAGTTTATTCGAGGGGAACCCGATGCTGATCTTTATTGTTGATCAGAATTTCGAGATTGTATCCCTTAACAATGCAGTTGAAAAGCATTTAAAAATATCAGTAAATAAAAATCATCCAATTTCATTTTTGTCGCTTATTCGTGCAGATTTATGTGATGAATTCACGACAAAAATTTTAAAAGCCTTTAACCTCGAAGAAGGTGAGTCATATACCTGCTATTGCGATTTGCAATTTGAAAATATTGATTATAAGATAGAATTTTCAGCAACTCCAATTTTCTCAGAATCAGGAGAGAAGCAGCTCATGCTTGTTGGTGCTGACCAAACAGAGCGTTTGAAGAATGAAGAACTTTTAAGGAAAAGCGAATCTTTCAACCGGCATTTGGTTGAACAAATTCCGATTCCTTTTGCGATTGTTAATTTCGATAAAGCTGAGTTTATCAATGAAGCGATTAGATCATTGTTTGAAATACCGCAAGATTTAGACTACAAAGATTTAAGCATTCTAGATTTTGTGTTGGATGAATATAAACCGCTCGTTCGACTTGCAATTGCCGATAGATATGCTGGGATAGATTCAGGAATCCAGCTTTTGAAAATCATGACTTACCAAAAGCGCCAAAAGGTAGTTGAGGTAAATGGATCATTGCTTGAAATTGCTGGTAAAAAGTTAAATTTTATTACAATGGTCGACCGCACCGCAGAATTGGAGCAGTCGAAATTGAGAAAATCAGCAGAACTTAAAGCGCAGCAAATTATCGATACAGCATTGGATGCTGTTGTTTCAACTGATTCAGAAGGCAATATTCAAATTTGGAATCCAAAAGCCGAAGAAATATTCGGATGGTCGGCCGAAGAAGTTTATGGGAAAAATATCGCCAAAACGATCATTCCTCATTTTCATAGGAAACACCATTCTGATGGAATGGAAAATCACATGATGACTGGCAAGTCGAATGTGTTAAATAAATTGATGGAATTAACAGCCTTGAGAAAATCAGGCGAGGAATTTCCAATCGAAATATTTATTACCCGAATTGAAATTGATAAGGAAGTCCTTTTCAGCTCATTTATTAGAGATGTTACGCAGAAGAAAAAGGCTGAATTAGAATTAATTACTTCGGAGAATAAACTTTCTCTTTTGGTGCAATCGTTACCGGTTGTACCTTACACATTGGAAATTGATAAAGTTTATGCCTTCAATTACCTAGATGAAAGGGTTAATTCATTGCTAGGATACACAGAACACGAAGTGAAGAATGAGCCTAATTTCTGGATTTCGAAAGTTCATCCAGAAGATGCTCAGAAATTAAAACAGAATTGTCTTGCCTTTAATTCATTGAATGAAAATGTAACAACATATCGAATTTTAGATGCAAATGGTTGCTGGAAATGGCTTCGTGATACCAGTAAGCTCACAATAGATGATTCGGGCCGCCCTGTTTCTATTACTGGTGTCTTTAAGGATATTACTGAACAAAAAGAAACAGACGACCGCAGAAGTCTTGTAGAAAGAACTTTATATGAAATCTCTAGAAAAGACAATTCATCAAATGATTCCTTAAGTTCTTTTTATGAGATGATATTTACCAAGTTGAAAGAGAACTTTGGTTTTACTGGGATTTCTCTCTGGGAATTAAATGCCGACAATTCACAATACACCAATATTGTATCGTATTCCACATCCAATTCGTTTGTTCCTGTATCGAATTTAAGTAATGATGCGACCCAAATTCTTATTGACCTTTGCAAAGATTTCAATTTGAGTAACTTCAATCGCAATGGATCCGATACTTTGCAAGGCCATGAGACCTTGAATACTATCTTCGGACTTGCTGAAGATTTTTCAGTCATCATGAATGTTGTTCAAACAGATTTATCGAAGGGAATGATTCTGTTAATCGAATGCGACAAACCAAATTTTGCTTGGGAAAGTGAGCATTATTCATTGATCACATCCATTTCAGAATTTATCTCATTTAATCTTGAATATTTTCACCGTATTGAGGCGGATATAAAGCTTCGAAAGGCTTATAGTTTGGCAGGTATTGGCGCATGGGAAATTGAAGAAGGGCGTGAAAGAGTGTTTTGGTCTGAAGCGATGTTCGAATTTTATGGATTTGTGCCCAATTCTATCGATCCTCTTTTGTTTAACGATGTTCTCCCTTTTATACACCCCGACGATTTAGAGGAATTTAAGGGAGCCTTTTATCGCTTAACTACTGAAGGAATACCTTACAGGCTCGAATGTCGTCACGTTTTGCCCAATTCTTCTGTTCGGTATTTCGAAAAATCTGCTGTATCAATTACTTCGATGTCTGGCAAACGGATTTTCATGGGAGTTACAGTAGATATTACCGATCGTAAATCTGCAGAAAAAGAAAAATCAGATAGATTACAAAGGAAAGCTATTGAAAATGATATCGCTGCTTCCATTGCAACGACCATCAATTTGGAGGAATTGTTTTTAAAATTCTCCGATATCCTCTGTCAGTCGAAGATCGTTAAGAAGAGTTTTCTGTTTTCTGAAGAGGATACAATTGGCTACTTCAAGTCTAAATTCGCATATCCAAATGTGGCCAGATTTAACCATTTGATCAATGAAGCATTGAATATTGAAATCCAAGATCGATTAGCGAATTTGGATTTTAATGAGATTGCTTTTCTGGATGAGCCTTATTTAGATTATTTGGTATCGCCTCTTCAATTGCCAGAACTGGGAAGATGCTACATCCTAATAGAGACAGATAATTTGGGAATAGAGCGTAAAGATGTCACGTCTCTATTTATTTCATCGATAAAGAAATTCCAAGAAAAATCGGAACTCATTCATGCTGAAGCTCAATTGCGTTTACTGAACAACGAATTGCTCGATACGAATCTTCAAATGAGGCAGTATTCATATATCGTTTCCCACAATTTACGCGCACCAATTGCCAATATACTAGGTTGCATCGATTTGTACAATGAAGATGATCCAGCCGATCCGAGTAATGTGGAACTAATCGATGGGTTGAAGATTTCATCACGTTCGGTCGACAACATCCTTAGAGACTTAAATAAGATTTTAAATATCAAGGAAAATGTAATTAACCACTTTGAATTGATTCGTTTTAACGAGTTGTTAGACACTGTGTTAGACACTTTGAAAACTGATCTTAAAGCTGTTGATTACAGCTTGGAAACTGACTTTGCCGCCGTTCAAGAAATTAGATCATTCAAACCTTATCTGGCAAGTGTTTTTCAAAACCTTGTATCGAATGCCTTCAAGTATAGATCAAAAGAGCGGAAGTTATTGCTCAAAATCAGTACACGGTTAGAACAAAGAAATGTAGTACTGACTTTTTCCGACAATGGTAGAGGCATCGATTTAGAAAAACATGGTAGTAAGTTGTTTAAACTATATTCTCGTTTGCACACCGACGTTCCGGGCTCTGGATTAGGGCTGAATATGGTTCAAGAGCAAGTTCGAGCCATGGGTGGTAATATTCATATTGAGAGCAAAGATGGGGAGGGGACTACTTTCATTGTTACATTCGTAAATAAACAATAACGAACGGATGCGTGATTGGCTGATTGATGATGATAATGTTACAAATATGCTCAACAGATATTATCTGGAAGTGCATTTTCCGCAACTTAAAATTGAGCTTTTCAGTAAGGCCAAAATGGCCCTCGACGATTTGATTGTTAATGGAAAGGAAACCGATTTTATATTTTTGGATCTGAATATGCCAGAGATGAATGGTTGGGAGTTTTTGGATGCAATAGCAGAATCAGCAGCTCTACCAAAGAGATTTCCAAAGATTTATATTCTGTCATCATCACTAGATCCTGCCGACAGAGAGCGCGCTGAAACACATCAATTTGTAGCGGGTTTTTTATCGAAGCCATTGGAGTCTGTTGCACTCGAATTTCTCTCTCAAGTAGATATAGAGAAAAAATAAAATCCACAATTGGCCTGCAATTAAATTCAATAATTGCAATTGAATTATTCTAGACAATAATTTGTATTTGTAAGTTTTTTGCCCAATTTCTAATCTGCACCAAATCAGTTAATTGCAAGTAAAAATCCATTAAAATATTTTCTGTAAGCATTGTTAAAACTTCATTCAATCTGGTTTTAAGGGATTATATAGCTTGCCATTCCAAACCATCGAAAAATGAATTTAAAAAACGTCTGGCTGATTGATGATGATCCGATGAACAATGTTTTCAATAGCTACTTGATTGAAGACCATTTTCCGGAAATTAAGTCTGAATCATTTCTTTTTGCAGGAGACGCACTAAAGGAACTCGATAAATATCCCCGTTTAAGAAAGCTTCCAGATATTATCTTCCTCGACATTTCAATGCCGATTATCAATGGTTGGGAATTTTTGGACTTATGTTTAGAGCGTCATCCATGGCTTAAATCAAGATGTAAAATCTACATGCTCACTTCTTCTATTAACCCAAAGGATCCCAGAATGGCAGTTGAGCATCCTTTGGTAAGTGGCTATATGCAAAAGCCTTTAAAATCAAGTTTTTTAATCGAGGTGATCAACGACAATGAGGCCAAGGCGCTTCAACGTAAATAACAACTTAAAGTCAGAATCTTTATTCTGCATTAAAGTTCAATTCTAAGCAATAAAAAACGCCGGCAATTCAGAATTACCGGCGTTTTACGTTTAAATTTTAGACGATTTATTTTTGCTCGTCTTTTACTTCTTCAAAATCTACATCCGTAACATCAGCACCTTGATTTTGGGCTGCTTCTCCTTGAGCTTCTCCATTTGGAGCCTCTTGGGTTGCTTTGTACATGTCTTCTGAAGCTGCTGCCCATGCTGCATTGATATTTGTCAAAGCAGTATCAATTGCATTCAAATCATGGCTTGCATGTGCATTTTTCAATTCCGAAAGTGCCGACTCGATGGTTGATTTTTTATCCGCAGGGATCTTATCACCATATTCTTTCAACTGCTTTTCGGTTTGGAAAATCATAGAATCAGCTTCGTTGATTTTTACAGCTTCTTCCTTCGCTTTTTTATCTGCTTCAGCATTGGCTTCCGCATCATTTTTCATGCGCTTGATTTCATCGTCACTTAATCCTGAAGATGCTTCAATTCTGATCTTTTGCTCTTTGCCTGTAGCCTTGTCTTTTGCAGCCACATGTAAAATACCGTTGGCGTCAATGTCGAAGGTTACTTCAATTTGCGGCACTCCACGCGGTGCTGGTGGAATTCCATCTAGGTGGAAGCGACCAATCGTGCGATTTTGTGGTGCCATCGGGCGCTCGCCTTGCAGGATGTGAATTTCAACCGAAGGCTGACTGTCGCTTGCTGTAGAGAAAACCTCCGATTTGCGTGTTGGGATTGTTGTGTTCGACTCGATCAAACGGGTCATAACTCCACCCATCGTTTCAATTCCAAGTGAAAGCGGAGTTACATCAAGCAACAACACATCTTTTACTTCACCGGTCAATACACCACCTTGAATAGCTGCGCCAATGGCAACAACTTCATCTGGATTTACACCTTTGTTTGGCGCTTTCCCGAAGAATTTCTCAACAGCAGCTTGTACTGCAGGAATTCTAGTGGAACCTCCAACAAGGATAATTTCGTCGATGTCGCTGTTCGAATAACCTGCATTTTTCAATGCCGACTTGCAAGGCTCGATGGTACGGCGAATTAAATCGTCAACCAATTGCTCAAACTTAGCACGGGTTAATGAACGCACAAGGTGCTTAGGTCCCGACTGTGTTGCTGTAATGTATGGAAGGTTGATTTCGCTGCTTTCTGTGCTTGATAGCTCGATCTTAGCTTTTTCAGCTGCTTCCTTCAAACGCTGAAGTGCCATCGCATCTTTACGTAGATCAAGACCTTCGCCTTCGTTCTTCGCAAATTCATCAGCCAACCAATCGATGATCTTTTGGTCGAAATCGTCTCCACCTAAGTGAGTATCACCATCGGTAGATTTAACTTCGAATACACCATCACCCAATTCAAGAATAGATACATCGTGTGTACCACCACCGCAGTCGAAAACTACGATTTTCATTTCTTGGTCTTTCTTATCAAGGCCATAAGCAAGCGCTGCTGCAGTTGGCTCGTTGATAATTCGCATCACTTTCAAACCTGCAATTTCGCCAGCTTCTTTGGTTGCTTGACGCTGTGCATCGTTGAAGTAAGCTGGAACAGTAATAACGGCTTCTGTAACTTCTTGCCCAAGGAAATCTTGTGCAGTTTGCTTCATTTTTTGGAGAACCATTGCTGAAATCTCCTGTGGAGTGTACATTCTATCATCGATTTGTACACGTGGCGTATTGTTTTCGCCCTTCACTACCTTATAAGGAACGCGCTGAGTTTCGGCAGTTACTTCGCTGAAACTATTTCCCATGAAGCGCTTAATTGAATAAACGGTTTTTGTTGGATTTGTGATCGCCTGACGCTTCGCCGGATCACCTACTTTACGCTCACCTTTGTCGAGAAATCCAACAATTGATGGCGTGGTTCTTTTCCCTTCACTGTTAGGAATTACAACAGGCTCGTTGCCTTCCATTACAGCGACACAGGAATTGGTCGTTCCGAGGTCAATACCAATGATCTTTCCCATGATAATTTTATTTACGTGTGAATCAGTTTGAACGCGGCTTTCAATCATTATGCCACCCAAAAAGCATGTCGATTTTGGCAGATTCGTATGTCAAATGCAGGAATCTGTCAGCCAAGTTGGTGACATTTAGTCAGCGCAATGTTTACTGGAAGTTCAATGCCTCGGTGATTGCGTTGTTACGCAACGAATCGGAGGTTAGCGGTCCGATCGGTAAGCGACGAATATAGGTATTCCGGCTTGCAAATAAGCCCAAACCATTTTCGATATTGGTAAACTGAGGCCTTTCTTGTGCAATCGTATTCGATGGCTGGTTCACATTCAAATAAGTGAATAGGTCTTCATCAGCGGCATTCACAACAAAATACAAGCTGTCGGCAAATCGCAACATCGGGTTTTCAGGGGTGGCTGCAGAAATAAAAGAAGCCAAAGTTTGGTAAATTACCTTGTTGTCTATTTCTCTTTGAAGTTCTTCTCCACCAGCATCATTGGTTGCAGTGAGTCGCCCAAGGTTGATACTTACTTCTTTTCTGGTAACATCCTGTGGAAGTCCTTCAGGGTATTCTCTATAGATGAACTTCAAAAACACTTCATACAATCGACCATTTTCTGAACTGGTCCATTTTACAAAGGTTTTCTGTTGTGGGAAAATATTGGCAGTTTGTGAAAACTGACTTGGCGTTGCCACATTTACTTTTCTCACCAACTTGGTTTTGCCCTTCAATTCATTGCCAGATTTGTTGTTCACCACCGACAAAAAATACTCAGCATTCGTTTTTAGTTTGTTGTTTGAAGGAACTTCGAAGCTGTATAACACTTGGCCTGGGCTCGCAAAAATGCCGGTATCTTTGGTGATATCAGTTCTGCGGTCCAAAATCCAATTTCTGGTTTCATTTCCATTGATGAATTCTGAAACTTTGGCTACGATATCACCATCTTTGTAGTAGAGACTATCTTGAATCTGCGCAAATGCCAAAGCATCTCCTTCGCCAAGGAAAACCCTAGAAATACGAATGAATTGTTCAGTTGAATCTGCATCCAACAGGCCGAAAACTACTGGAACATCCTTCCAATCGGCATTAATATCAACTTCATTTTCGCAAGCAGAAAACAATAAAATACCAGCAAACGCTGACAAAAGGATAGACTTAAAACGCATGGGGTAAAAGTATACATTTCATGTCAGTTAAGGAAATTACTAATATTGCCGTTTATCGCTCGAAAATATGTCTGTTCAGAAAGAAGTAAAACGCGTCACCACACGCACAATCCAGGATATGAAAGTTCGTGGAGTAAAGATCTCCATGTTAACGGCTTACGACTTTTCCATGTCGAAGTTGGTGGATGCAGCAGGCGTCGACGTAATTCTCGTTGGAGATTCTGCTTCCAACATAATGGCAGGCCATGAAACCACACTGCCGATCACCCTCGATCAAATGATTTACCATGCATCATCGGTTATTCGTGGGACTTCACGTGCACTTGTGGTGGTTGATTTACCGTTTGGATCCTATCAAGGAAACTCTAAAGAAGCCCTCACTTCGGCCATCCGTGTGATGAAAGAAACAGGCGCCCATGCCATTAAAATGGAAGGCGGAGAGGAAATTGTTGAGTCTGTTCGACGCATCCTTAGTGCTGGCGTTCCTGTGATGGGACATCTTGGTTTAACGCCTCAATCAATTTATAAATTCGGAACCTATGTAGTTCGTGCACGCGAGGAAGAGGAAGCCAAAAAACTCATTCATGATGCTCATTTGCTTCAAGAAGCTGGATGTTTTGCCATTGTGCTAGAAAAGGTTCCAGCGGCTTTGGCGACCCAAGTTGCACAAGAGCTTTCCATTCCCATCATTGGTATTGGTGCCGGTGGAGGAGTAGATGGTCAAGTTTTGGTTCTGCACGATATGCTTGGCATCAACACCGAATTCAAACCTCGTTTTTTACGTACTTATCTCAACCTTGATGAGCAAATAACAGGCGCCATCGGTCGCTATGTTGCTGATGTTAAGTCACAGGATTTCCCCAATACATCAGAATCGTACTGATGAACTTGGAAGTACTCTACACCGACAATCACCTCATTGCCGTAAATAAACAAGCTGGCGAAATTGTACAGGGCGATAAAACTGGTGATCAACCATTAAGTGAAAAAGTTGCGCATTACCTCAAAGTGCAGTTTAACAAGCCTGGAGATGCTTTTATTGGTGTGATTCATCGAATCGATCGGCCAGTGAGTGGTGTTGTGCTGATGGCAAGAACGAGTAAAGGTTTATCGCGGATGAATGAGCTCTTCCGTGATAGAAAAATTCGGAAAACCTACTTGGCTTTGGTTGAAGGCTTGGTGAAGGAAACCGACGCCACTTTGGTGCATTATCTTTCGAAAAATGAAAGTCAAAATAGATCACGCGCCTCTTTAAATCCTGCCGATGGTTTGCTTCGTTGTGAACTAAAATATACCGTTTTACACCGCACTGATCGGTACACTTTGCTAGAGGTTGAGCCTTTAACCGGCCGGCACCATCAAATCAGGGTGCAACTTTCAGCTATGGGTTGGGCGATTCGCGGCGATGTGAAATACGGTGCTCGGAGAGGAAACCCAGATCGAAGCATTTGCTTGCACGCATTCAAGCTCGAATTTACGCATCCCGTAAACGGAGAAATGGTTCATATCCAAGCTCCGTTTCCAAAGAATGAAGCTTGGTCTCCTTTATCGGCATTTGAGTTATAATTCCAAATCGACCATTACCGGGCAGTGGTCGCTGTGTCTTGCATCGGGCAGAATCACCGATCGCTTGAGCTTACTGTTCAGCTGCTCACTGATGCACACATAATCGATTCGCCAACCCAGATTCTTGTCGCGTGAACCAGCTCTGAAACTCCACCATGTGTAATTATGTGGCTCGGTGTTGAGGTGACGGTAGGTGTCAATAAATCCACTGTTGAAGAAAGATTCCATCCAAGCGCGCTCTTCGGGTAAAAATCCGCTACTCTTGGCATTCGAAACAGGATTGTGGATGTCGATGGCGCTATGACAAATATTGAAATCACCACAAATCACCAAATTGGGCTGCTCTTGTTTGAGTTGATCGATGTATTTCTGATAAAAATCGAGGAACTCCATCTTCACATCTTGTCGAACATCGCCTGTTGTTCCCGAAGGGAAATAGGTGCTGATCACCGAAAAATCTTCGAAATCTAAACGGATCGATCGGCCTTCAAAATCAAACAAATCATGCCCTAACCCTTTAACTACCCGAACAGGTTTACGCTTGCTCAAAATGCCCACACCGCTGTACCCTTTCTTGGTTGCTGGGAACAAATAACTTTCATAACCGATGGCTCGAAACAGTTCCAAATCCAATTGATCTTCTTGCGATTTCAATTCCTGCAAACAAATCATATCTGGTCCTGCAGCCGAAAGCCACTCGATAAATCCTTTGCTAATTGCTGATCTTAAGCCATTTACATTGTATGTAGCAATGCGTGTGTTGGGTGAATTTGCCATGGCCTAAAGATGTAAAAAGATTGAACGCAATCGGCTTTTCGGTTGTTAACACTTTGGTGGGATTATACCAATACAAGGTGAAGTGTCGTTACTCATCATTTGGAGTATATTCGCCCTAAGGCTTGTCGTGCAAACCATTCTGCGCTTTTTTATCATCTTTTTATTGATTCCGGTTGCATCGGAAGCGCAGCAGTATTCCACATTGCGAACGCTCAAGATCAAGACCGGCGCCGATACTATTCGCCTCGATAGCTGCAGCATCCAGCCTGGAACTTTGCGTTTCATCACCGGGAAATCCGACAGCTCTGCCTACCGATTTCTGCCCTTCGATGGTTTGCTGATCAAAAATTCTGGCGCTCAAACCTCGGGCGACTCCATCACGCTCAAATTTCGGGTGTTGCCTTTTTCTTTTTCCGAACCATTTCGAAACAAAGACCGCCGACTCAGCACTGCCGAAGAACGTGGCGTGTTCAATCCATTCGTGTATACGCCAACACAGAAAGACAAAAACGCACTTCAATTTAAAGGGCTCAACAAAACGGGTTCAATCTCTAGAGGCATCTCAGTTGGAAATAACCAAGACCTTTCGGTAAACTCCACGCTCAATCTCCAACTTTCCGGAAAACTATCACCTGAAATCGACATCAGCGCAGCCATCACCGACGACAATATCCCTATCCAACCCGACGGAAACACCCAACAGCTTCAAGATTTCGACAAGGTTTTTATTCAGCTTTCCGACCAAAAATCGAAACTCATCGTGGGCGATTTTCAGATCACCAGGCCAGAGTCGTATTTCATGAATTTCAATAAGCGCCTGCAAGGCGGAAGTTTTTCCACCACACAATCGGTTGTGCTTATTCCTGATGCG
The DNA here is from genome assembly GCA_945883545.1 of Chitinophaga pinensis. Classification (GTDB taxonomy): domain Bacteria; phylum Bacteroidota; class Bacteroidia; order M30B66; family M30B66; genus CAMCXT01. The sequence continues at coordinate 11,669 of CAMCXT010000053.1, forward strand.
AAACCGGCACAAGTGAAGGCTGGATTGAGTATCGCGGTTGCCCGCGGAAGATTTAACCGCAATAATATTCAAGCTGTTGAGGGCAACCAAGGGCCGTATCGCCTCCGTGGGGCCAACAATGAGCAGTTCATCATCATCCTTTCAGGCTCCGAAAAGGTTTACATCGATGGGAAACTCCTCAAGCGGGGACAAGAAAACGACTATGTGATCGATTACAACAGTGCCGAAATCACATTCACTTCGAGGATTTTAATGACCAAGGATTTGCGGATTTTCGTTGAATTCGAGTACTCAGACCGAAACTATGCGCGATCGCTTTACCACATCAACACAGAAGTTGAACAGGGGAAACTCACCACGCGATTGAATGTTTTCAGCGAGCAGGATTCCAAAAATCAACCCCTTCAACAACAACTCAACGATGCACAAAAGGAAGCACTCCGACAAGCTGGCGACAGTTTACAGCAAGCCCTTGTTGACGCCATCGACAGTGTTGGATTTTCATCTGACGTGATTCTCTACAAACGCATCGATACCACGGTTTCTGGATTTGTCTATCCTCAAATCCTAGTGTATTCTACTAACCCAGATTCGGCTATTTACCGTGCCGTCTTCACCAATGTCGGAGCGAACAATGGCGATTATGTGCAGCTCAGCAGCAGTGCCAACGGTCGAGTGTATCGTTGGGTAGCTCCGCTGAACGGTATCTCACAAGGAAATTTCGTTGCCAAAGCTCAACTCATTCCGCCAACCAAAAAGCAACTCATCACCGTTGGAACGGATTATCGACTTAGCAAGAAAACTCGAATTTTTGCAGAAGGTGCATTTTCATCGTTCGATCAGAATACCTTTTCAGACCAAGACAGCAACGATGACCAAGGATATGCTTTTCGCGTAGCCGCCGAAAACACTGCAAAATTCGGAAAAGACAGTCTGCCGTGGTCGTTGGTTTCAACCATAAGCTACGAGCAAGTCGACAAGTATTTCACTCCACAGGAACGATTCCGTAACGTAGAATTCGACCGCGATTGGAACCTTCAAAAACTCAGTACGACCAAACAATCTGAGTATATCCCAAGGTTAAACATCAACCTTGCCCAAAGTGGAACTGGAACGGTTAATTACCTTTTCACTTCATTTATTCGTGAAAACGAGTTCGATGCCAATCAGCATAGCCTCAATGCCGATCTTACAAAGTGGAAAACCCGCATCAATTACAGTGGAAGTCTGACGCAATCGAAAGGGACCACATCAAATGCATTCTTCTACCGGCACCGTGGTTTGGCTTCGCACGACTTCTGGAAGCTGCAGATCGGATACAAAGACGAATACGAACGTAATCTCCTCCGCGGTTTACCCGCTGATACTTTGCTCACAACTTCGTATTCATTTTACGACCGTCAAGTTTTTGTACAAAATCTCGACACGGCCAAGCAGAAATTCAATGTGTTTTATCGTGTGCGCACCGATGATGGAATCAGGAGCAACAACTTGCTGAATTATGCGCGGGCTGAGAATTTTGGGTTCAGTGTGGATTTGGTGAAGGGCGAAAAGTTCAGTTTTAGGTCGATCACTACGGTGAGAAATCTGTTCATCAGCGATACGTTGTTGTCGCAGCAAGATCCTGAGCGAACGATTTTGAATCGGGTGGAGGTATCATTTAGAGCGTTGAAGAATAGTGTGGTTTCAACCACATTTTATGAAGCTGGTAGCGGGCTCGAAACCCGAAAGGAATTCACATACCTTGAAGTACAGCCCGGTCAAGGCGTTTATGCCTGGTCGGATTACAATGGTAACGGAATCAAAGAATTGAATGAGTTCGAAGTGTCGGTATTTCCCGATCAAGCGAAATTCATTCGGGTTTTTACACCAACCAACGATTTCATTCGGGTTTTCTCCAATCAATTTAACCAAGTGCTCAACATCAAAGCGCCAGTTGAATGGAGCAAATCGAAGGGTGTCAGGAAACAGCTTACACGAATTTCAACGCAATCGGCCTGGCGGTTGGATAGCCGAACTACTGCCAACGACATCGCGAAAGCATACAATCCATTGCGTGCTGGAGTTGATGATCCGGAACTGATCACCTTGAACCAAACTTTCAGGAATTCGGTGTTTTTTAATCGGAACAATGCCACATTTGGATTTGATCTCAATTGGCAAACGATTTCCACCAAAGCCTTGCTTAACAATGGATTGGAGTCGCGCGAAAATAAGTTTAGCAACCACCGCATCAGGTGGAATCCAGGTGAAAGATTCACTATTGGTTTAGAAACGCGAAATGGCCTAAAAAGAAGCATTGCAGAGTTTTTCAACACCCGCGATTATCAGATTCAATACACCGAATTGGAGCCAAGGGTTTCGTACCAGCCCAATGCGGCTTTTCGCCTAACGTTGAATTATAAATACAATATCAAAAGAAACGATGTTTTGTACGGTGGAGAGAAAGCTGTTGGTAATACCGCTGGTTTGGATTTAAAATACAACGTGGCCAATAAGGGTAGCTTTCAAGCAAAATTCAATTTCATTTTGATCGCATTCGATGGAACTCAAAACACGCCTGTTGCATTCGAAATGCAAGAAGGTCTTCGTGCCGGACAAAACTACACTTGGGGCATCAGCTATCAGCGAACTTTATCAAACAATATGCAGTTGAATGTGAATTACGATGGCAGAAAATCGCCCGATGTAAAAACTGTACACGTTGGTGGCGTTCAGGTTCGCTTGTTTTTCTAAAAGTTTAAGTTAGCGTTTAATTCTCCAATCAATGTGTTAATTATTATATATCAATAAATTAGAGAAGCATATGAATTTGACTTATTTTTATCAACGCGAAAAAAGGATTGTAAAGGCATGTCTCTGAAAAAACCGAAAGCAAAGTACAACACTGTAATGTTGATTGACGACAGTGAAATTGACAATTTCATCAACCAGAAAATGGTTGAAGGTTTGAATTTTGCTGAACGCATATATGTTCATACCAGTTCGAAAAGCGCAATTGAGTTTCTTGCAAATTTTGAAAGAGCGCACCTTCCAGAGGATCTTATTCCTGAAATTATATTTCTAGACATTAATATGCCAATCATGGATGGATTTCAGTTCGCTGAAGAATTCCAAAAATCTTGTCCGAAGATTTACGATCGCATTCGCATCGTTTTCCTTACCAGTTCACTCAATCCTGTAGATCAAAAGCGTGCTATGCAAGTGAGAGGAGTTTACTCTTTCCTCAACAAGCCACTCAGCAAAGATCATCTCGATAAGCTTTAATAAAGCTTCAGATTAACCCAAATAAAAAACCCCGGTGAAATTGATCATCGGGGTTTTTCTTTGGATTCTATTGTCGTTAACGTTTCACCACTTGGCTCAGCTGCTTAATGAAAGTTTCGTCAACTTTGATGTATTCAAGCATTCGGTTCGACTTCTGGTTAAGCAGATCGAATTTTGCAAATAGCTGGGTGATTTTCTGATCCACTTGACGGGCCGACGAGCTCATCTGAAGTGAAAGAATCTTATAGAAAATCAAGGCATTTTCATAACCCATTTCATCGTCAATTTCGCGGATTTTACGGGTAACTGAGCGAAGCAATGAAGTAGCAGGATCGTATTTGTTGATCATTGAGTAATTCAACGCCAACAAAAGTTTAACCTCAATTTCCGTATGCGGATAATTCTTAAAGCTGATGTCATTGATCAGACCATTGAGAATTTGAACAGCTTCTTGGTACTTCTTCGCATAAAACGCGCTTGTTGCACTGTATTTCGCGAAATTGATGTAGTTCGGAATGTCGTTCTTGTCGGGCTCATAGTTCGGAAGCTCGCGCTTGTTTATTTCGTAAAGCTCTCCTTCGGTACCAAGCTCAATATGCCGTTCGATTTTTGAAATCAAAAACTTCGTTGTAAACGCACAGTGGTTAAACAACAAGAACGACTGTATTTTTTTGTCGACCACCTCGAAGAATTTGGCTTCTTTCTTCGGCAAGTTGAGTTTGTGGTAATACTCAAATGCTAAGAAATTGTATACCAAATGAAGATGCTGGTAATTGGTGTCTTTCGAATAGGTTGTGAATGTACGTTCCATGCGCGCAAGCACATCCTCAATTGGTTCATCGTCTTTAATTGCTTCTTGGTTTGGAACAAACAAAGCGAACGAAACATCTACGATACTCTTGTAAATCTGCAGGTGATGCGAATCATAAATCCCGCAGATATTGGTCATTTCCTGCTTAATCAGCGAGAGGTATTCAATTTGACCTTTGTTGCGTGATGTGTAGTAATCACCCAAGGTTTTTATGAATGTATTGAGAAGGTCCTCTGCCTTATCGAGTGAAATTGTATAAGCAAGATGCTTGTTGTACAATTGCGTGTATTCGTAATACTTCGGCGAGTGTACATGTAACTTTTTCAATGCACTATACACCGACGAAAGCTCATACGGCATGTCGTAATTTTGAAGCTCGGATTCGAGTTTCGACAGGATGGCTATTGCAGTATCTCGATGTGTATCGTAGATAAGGGTAGGGATGTTTGCCACCTTTCTTAACAAGTCGATGATTGGTGTCGACATGTTATTGGTGAGAAAATCCTGAATTTTATCAAACAAACGCGACTTAAGTGTGTAGTAAGCTGAGGTGTTTACGCTCAACAAATCTTGAATTTCTTCGTCGGTATATTTGTTCTCCCTATATAGCTGCAGGAGCCTAAGATACTTGTCTGCTTTGGTTTCAACGAACTGCCGGCATAGGTCATTATACTCCTCTTCCTTCAGCTGCAGAACAATGCTCTTAAACTTGATCATACTTCGCCCTTTTTGCTCCCAATATATGGGAATTTGGCTTTATATAAAGTATGTTTTATTAATTTTCATCAACAGTATTTAACACAGTTCCGGGAACAGTTTTGATTACTTCCCAGCTTCCGTCGCTGTTCTGTCTTTCGATCATATAAAAACCAACACCATGCGCACCCCAGCCTTCGTAAGGAGTCCACTCTAAGTTGATGAAAAGATCATCCTGCGCTTCAGCTTTCAACACGATGTTATCACTTGACTCTCCTTCGAGGCCGCGCAAATCACATGCATTGGTCGCCAAAACAGCATAGTAATATTTGTTCTTGAATACGTTTACCTGGTGATCAACATATTCGGTTTGGTAGGATGGAACTGTTGTTACCAAGGTGAAATGTACATTGTCTGTTGAACGGTACAATTCGTAACCTGTAACTCTGTTGCCCATGATCTCAGGAACTGGCCATTCGGTGAGGATCGATTCATCGTTGATTACAGTAGATCGAGCCATATCTACTTGTTGATTTTCGAAAAGATTAGCAATCGGATCGCTCAAATCGAAATCCGAATTTGATTCAACATGGAATTGACCGTTTAATCCTTCTGCTTTCACAAAATAGCGGTAGCTCGCTGGACAATAAATAGTCGAATCCGTAAAGTGCAATACATCGCCAGGAACTGTACCTAGATCAACGGGCAGGTCGCCATTTTCTTCCGCTCTGAATACTCGGTATTGCGATACGGTTTTTCCAACATATGGAGACCAAACTGCATCGATCGTATTGTTTTCTAAAGTGATCACTTCAATGTTTATGGTGCAGTGATCAATCAAATTCTCTAGATCTACACTGTAACCGCAACGATCGCGGGTAACCAAGCGATAGCAATACACATTTTCGAAAGTGTTTAGCCCTGTTTGTGTGTAGCTTAAGATGTGAGATTCGTCGATTGTTGTGAGAAGTACCCAATCGGTAGATGTTTGATTTTTTCCATAAAGTTCATATCCTCCAAAATCTGGTGCAACCGACTGCTCCCATTCAACAACTACGGATTCTGATCCAGTAACACTCACGCGCAAAATTGGTGTAGGAGCTGCTGGCAATGTATCGTAAACTTGAATAAACGAAGGAAGAGTAAGGGTATCAGCACATCCATTCTGATTGATAACTTCCAGTCCAAGAGTATAGAAGCCTGGGTCGAAGTATACATTGGTTGGATTGATCTCCGTAGAACTATTTCCGTTGCCGAATGACCAGTTGTAACTAGGGTTTTCGGTTTGGTAGGATGTGTTGTTAAAGGTCACTGACAAAGGCGTACATCCCTCAGTTTCTGTGATGTTAAATCCAGCAATTGGAACAATGAGCGATTGTAAGCCATTGATTGAAAATGTGTCTCTACAGCCAAATTCGGTGGTTGCAACCATCGAAATGTTATAGGTTCCGGGCAAACTGAATTCAGTTGATGGATTTATCTCTGTAGATGTGGATAATCCACCTAGATTCCAATTATATGAGCTTGCACCTGATGATGTATTGGTCATGTCAACGATCAAAGGCGCGCACTGACTCATATCACTCACCGTGAATGATGCAACTGGATAAGGATTGACTTGTATAGGCACAGCGATGGTAAAGAATGCGCTGCATCCCAATGTATCGGCCGAGAACAAGGTTACAACATAGGAACCTGTGTCTTGATAAGTGAACGAAGGATTTTGTTCTGTAGAAGTATTCCCCTCGCCAAAGTTCCATTCCCATTCGACTGAGCCGTTCGACAAATCGGTGAATTGAACTGGAGATCCAATACAAGCATTTTGACTTGATACACTGAAGGTGGTTGCTGGTCCTAGAACTGTAACATATTCAGGCATGAGTAAAGTATCGGAGCAACCTGCAGAAGAGGTGACAACAAGCATAATATCGTAAACGCCAGGCTGATCGTACAATTTAACGGGGTGTTGAACTGTAGAATTGGTGTTATCGCCGAAATCCCAATACCAAGCAACTGCTTCCTGCGATAGATCGAAGAATTCAACAACAGAAGGCGCACAATTGGCCGGTGTTGGCGAATTGAAGTTCGCTTCTGGACCATTAACCACAATAGGAACTTGCATGGTTACTGTGTCGCGACAATTTTCTATTGTTGTTACGATCACTGTAGCAGCGTAGTTGCCATCGGCGGTGTAAACGTGAGCTGGTGCTGGACCGCTGCCTGTGGTTCCGTCGCCAAAATCCCATTCCCAACTGATCATGCCATCTGTTGTAGCTTCAAATTGAACTTGAAGAGGATTGCAAATTCCTGAGTAAGCGGCACCAATAACAGGTTCGAGGATGTTAATTCCTGCTTCTGTGTGGGTGTCGGTGCAACCATGAATTGTAGTGATTGAAAGCGTTACAGAGTCTGCTGGATCTGATACAAAATTCATTGAAGGATTTTGAGCTGAAGATGTATAACCATTGCCGAAATCCCAGTTCCACTCAACAGCATCTGGACTTAAACTGGTGAATTGTGCTTGAATCGGGATACACAACCCACTTTGAGTAAGTGTGAAATCGGCGTTTGCACCATAGACGTTAAAGACATTAGAAAAGTAATTTTGAATTACACAAGTGGGCAA
>CAMCXT010000054.1 GCA_945883545.1 Chitinophaga pinensis
AACATTTCCTCAAAGATCGAAGACCGAATCAAGAACCATTTGTTGGCAGAATGTGCATTTAACATGGCCCGTCATTTCGAGTTTGTGAAGAACTTCAAGCAAATGAATGCCGAATTGATGCGCTCCTTCAAGCATTCGCCAGCATACCGAAACAAGGAAAGATTGTTCATGTACCTAAATCATCAAGCGTTTGGCAAGCAGATATTGAAGCTGATGGGCAAGGGCAAAACTGCTTAATATGAAGCCGTTAAGGATTATTCATATCATACCTTCACTTATCAAAGGCGGAGCTGAACGACTCACACTAGATATCTGCACATCGCTCAGTCAGCGAATCGATTGTGAGGTAAAACTCATCATTCTTCATCCTGAAAATAATTTCCAAGATCAAGGCGGAAGTTTAACCATAGAATATTGTAATTCGTTTGTTATACCTAGCGTTTCTGGGAAAAGTCAAGTTGATGTACGCGCCATACAAGATGCAATTGATCGCTTCCAACCTGATGTAATTCACACCCATTTATTCGAAGCAGAAATCGTGGCGCGTGAGGTAATTTACACCAAAGCAGTTTGGTTTAGTCATCTGCACGATAACATGTTTCAGTTTCGACCCATCAAACCGAAAGATTGGTTTTCGAAAAAGCGAATTACCGAATGGTTCGAACGAAATTGGATGCTCAAGAAATATAAAGCTTGCACCAATCACTTCATTGCAATTAGTCGCGACACTGAACGATTCTTCAAGTCGGTTTTGCCCAAATCAATGCAACGAATTACACTCTTGCACAATGCCATCCGTTTTGAAAAATTTAGCAAAGCCGACATTCGGGTTCCAGAAAGCCGACTGATAAAAATGGTGAGTACAGGAAGCCTCGTAGATAAAAAGAATCAGATTTTCCTTACTGATGTCGTAACTGAACTAAACAAGTTAGGCTACACAGCCGATCTGAGGATTTTGGGAGATGGCGTGAACAAGGAAAAAATCAAAGCCCGAATCGATGCGCTTGGTATCGGAAATCAAATGCACATGGAAGGGAATGTTGATGCCGTTGAACAGTATCTGCACGAAGCTTCATTTTACGTGCATCCCGCTACTTATGAGCCTTTTGGCTTGGTGCTTCTCGAGGCAATGGCTGCTTCAATGGTTTGTGTAGCGCTCAATGGGAAAGGCAATTTAGATATTCATGAAGAAGGGCTGAATGGATTTCTGATTGATCCCGCGAGTCCTGTCGCATTTGCTCAAAAATTGATCGAATGTTCAGAAAACACAGCCCTTTATAAGGAAATTGCGCAATACAGTTTCAATTATGCAAAGCGCTTTGATATTGAAGCCTATACCGATCGATTGGTGGGATTGTATCGGTCAGCGATTGAAAAACAGAAAGCTTAAAGGCCTGCTAATTCAGCTTGAGTAGGGTAGGAGATCAACACAGCGCGATGTTTCCCTTGAAACACAAACATACTTCCAGCAGCAACGGCTGATGCCCCAGCTTGTATTGCTTCTTTTAGGTGGGCAACATTTCCAGCACCTCCGCAGGCAATTACGGGTATACTTACAGAATTGGAAACTTCACGAATTAGTTCCAAGTCGAAGCCTTCCATCATGCCATCTCGATCTACATTATTGAGCACAATTTCTCCGGCACCTTTTTGCTCCATCAATTGAGCAAATTCAATCAGTGGAATGGATAAATTCTTCGATGCGTTTCGAACGGTAACACGGTGTTTCCCCCAAAAATCCTTCTTCACATCTATCGAGGCGACGGTCGAAGAACTGCCCAAAACATCCGCCGCACGGCTAATTAAATTTGGATCTTTTTCCAAGGCAGAGTTGATTGCGACCTTTTCAATTCCAGCCTTGATTACCGCACGGATATCTTCCATGTTGGATAGTCCACCGCCATAACACAAGGGCATAAATGCTTCAGTGGCAATTTCGGAGATGTAACGAATGTTCGGGCGGCGGCCTTGCGATGTTGCTGTGATATCAAGGAAAATAAGTTCATCTACTTCTTTGTCGTTGAAAATCTTCACAGCATTTACAGGATCACCTACATACACTGGTTTCTTGAACTTCTGGGTTTTCACCAGACTTCCTTCCAAATTGCAAAGCAATACAGGAATAACGCGCGATTGGTACATGTTAATTGGATTCTGTGAAATTACGTAACAAAGCCATTCCGAATTTATGGCTCTTCTCTGGATGAAACTGAACACCAGCAATGGTTCCACGCTGAAATGCAGAACAGAAATCGTATCCGTATTCCGACATCAACAACTGATCTTCCGGGTTCGCCATCTTGAAATGATAAGAGTGCACAAAATAGTAGCGCGGTTGCTCGGGTAAAACATCAACCAATGTGCTCGATTTTACTTTCGAAATCTGGTTCCATCCCATGTTGGGAATGCGAAGCTTGCTTTCGGGCGACAATTGAAAGCGAACAACTTCTCCTTCCATCAATCCTATACCCGATTTCTGCCCTTCTTCGCTCTTCTCCAGCATCAGCTGTGCGCCAAGGCAAATGCCCAAAATCGGCGTCTTGTCGACCAAAGCTTTTTGTCGTATGAGCTCCACCAAACCGAATTTTTCCAGCTGTTCCATCCCGCTGTCGAATGCTCCAACACCTGGAAGAATGATGTGATCTGCTTGGAGGATTTTTTCAGGCTCTCGGGTAATCTCGCTTTTGCGGCCAATCTTCTTCAGCATATTATACACCGAACCAATATTGCCCATATCGTAGTCAACTATCGCTATCATACGCCCCAAAAGTACGAATTCAACCACGTACAATTCGCCTAGATTCTCCTCGTAAAATTTCTATTTTAGCCACACATGAAAAACAAGCGTTCGTTTCTCTATCTCATTGTTTCTGATTACCCTTATGGCTTTGGAGAGCCTTTCCTAGAGGATGAATTAATGGTTATTTCTTCGAAATTTGAGAAAATCTACCTCGTTCTCCCTTCTCCATTTAAGGCAGACAAAACGAAAGTTAAGTTTCACATTCCAGCTAATGCTGAAATTATAGAACTTAAAATTCAAGAAAGCAGTTCGGATAAATTGAAGGCGGCCTCGGCTTGGTTTTCAAGTGCTTGGAAACAAGAAAGGTCCTTTATAAAAAACGTTTTCAACCAAAAACTGGACGTCTTGCATGTAAAGCTAATGCTGGCTTATGAGGCTTTTGCAAACCTGTTTGCAGAAAAAATGACTCAGCTTATAAAGCAGCACGCTCATCCTGAAAATCAAATCACACTTTACACCTATTGGCTCACGAATGCATCCTACGGACTTACTAAGCTTAAACAAAAGATGCCTCAGCTAAATGCCGTTTCTAGGTCGCACCGTTGGGATTGTTTCTATTATGTAAATCCAGGAAATTACCTGCCTTTTAGGCCTGCCATGGTAGAGTCATTGGATGGAATTTATCCTATTTCAGATGCCGGAACGCATTACCTGCGAAATCAGCTTCCAGGCACAGATATAAACAAAATCAATACATCTCGTTTGGGGGTTAGTTTGGAAGAAGCAAAGCCTCAATCATCAAAAAAAGTAAACCATCTACGAATACTTTCTATTGCATTTATCTCGCAAGTAAAGCGAATCGATAGAATAATTGATGCACTTGCTCAAGTCGAAAACTGCACCATTGAGTGGACTCACATCGGCAGTGCCCCCAACCTGAATGATCCAATATTTGAAATAGCTCGTCAGAAATTAGAAGCATTACCGAACGTCAAGTATCATTTTGCAGGAGAGCAATCTAAGATGCAGGTGTATGAACATTTGCGATCAAATTCATCTGATGTGTTGTTGTGTACCAGCGAATCTGAAGGGATTCCGGTTTCAATGATGGAAGCGCTAGGTTTCGGTATACCAGTTATTTCTGTGAATGTTGGAGGGATCGCCGAATTGGTTATCGATGGTGAAAATGGTGAATTGATGAAGGCTGATGCAACTGCCTCCGAAATAGCCACTGTGTTGGAAAAATGGGCTAGATTAAACGAAAATGAATTTGAATTGCTATCAAGCAAGGCTTATTCTAGCTATTTGCAGTATTTTTCGGCATCAAATAATTACATTTTGTTTTTCTCCGAAGTTTTGAATGCATGAAAAACGATTACCAAGTTTGCTCACGCTGTATTCTCGATACAAACGATTATCCAGCAATCACCTTTGATGATAAAGGAGTTTGCTCCGTTTGTTATATTTACGAAGACTTAGCTAGGAAAACCGTGAAGCGCGGTGATTCGGCTTCAAGTGCAATTGATGCTATGCTCCTAGAAATTAAGAGCAAAGGAAAGAAAAACGAATACGATTGTCTCATTGGTGTTTCTGGTGGTGTTGATAGCACCTACCTAGCTTGGAAGGCTAAAGAATGGGGTTTGCGTCCATTGATTCTTCATGTCGACAATGGTTGGAATACCGAACTTTCTGTGATGAACATCGAGAACCTCGTTAAAAAACTTGGATTCGACTTGTTCACCTACGTGATTGATTGGAATGAAATCCGCGACTTGCAACTTTCCTACATGAAGGCTTCGGTTCTGGATATTGATATTCCAACCGACAATGCTTACGCAGCGGCCATTTTTAAAATTGCCAACGAAAAGAACATCAAATACATCATCACCGGTCACAATACTGTAACTGAGGGCTGGTTGCCACCAACGTTTACGCACTTCAAGTATGATATCATCAACATGAAGGCGATTCACAAGAAGTTTGGTTCAGTTCCTTTGAAAACCTTCCCATATCTAGGTGTTACAAAGGGTTGGTATTACATGAAAATCAAAGGTTTGAAAACCTATTCGCCACTCAATTGGATCGATTACGATAAAGGTGCAGTTAAGAAATTCATACAAGAAGAATTGGGTTGGCGCGACTACGGCGGAAAGCATTACGAAAACATTTTTACCCGTTTTTACCAAGGCTATATCCTTTACAAGAAATTTGGTGTAGACAAGCGTAAATCGCACTTGAGTACCCTGATTTGTTCGGGCCAAATTACCCGAGAGGAAGCACTCGAGGAGATCAAGAAAAACCCATATCCGTCAGAAGAATTACTTCAAGAAGACAGAGAATATCTCATCAAAAAGCTTGGGATCAATGAAGCCGAGTTTGAACGTTTGATGGCATTGCCTGTAAAACAACATACCGATTACCCTTCTATCCTTCATTTGTACGACCGCCTTCGCCCATACGTGAGAGCTGCACGTAAAGTGAAAAAAGCAATAAAGCCATAAACAAACTTACCACTTTCGGGGCATCCGTGTTTCGATCGTTTTTCGAAACATCAAGCTATGAGAAATGCCCTAAAGTCCGTGTTAACGGTTTTGATTCGTCCTTTTGCGTCTTCATCATCAATTCCTAGTTGGAATTACTGGTTTGGAAGAGTTTACAATGTGAAGCTCCCCGGTCGTGTTAAATCATTCGATCAGCCCAGCAATGGAGGAAGTGCTAACATCAACATTATCATGCATCTCCTTGCGAAATCAGATCACCTTCCTGGCGACATTGCAGAATGTGGCGTTTTTCAAGGTGCAACATTGGTTCCTGTTACCTACATGATGAACGAATACGACGATTCACGCCAGATTTATGGTTTCGATTCTTTCGAAGGTTTCGGCGCTGCTGCTGAGATTGAAAGCGACAAAGATACCACTGGGCGTATCGATTTAGAAACCGAAATGTTTCAAAAAACATCCTTGGCATTGATTAAGGATAAATTGAAACTCACGCATACAAACACACAGAATCTTCATTTAGTAAAAGGATATTTCGAAGATAGTTTGCCAGTTTACCACGACCATCAATACAGTTTTGTACACCTAGATTGCGACCTTGCAAGCTCCTATGTTACATGCTTAGAGTTTTTCTATCCAAGGATGAATCAAGGTGGCTACATTTTGTTTGATGAATACTTAGATCCAGTTTATACCATTGCAACGGAAGCGATCGATAACTTCTTTGCCGACAAGCTAGAGAAGCCGATTCGCATCGAACGCGACAATTACATTAAGTACTACATTCAAAAATCGTAGGCTTTCATCGATAAACGAGAATTTTGAAAATTTCCATTCTGATGGAGATTTCGTAGGAATCAAATTTCCTAGAGTAACTTGCGCGCAATTGCTATAACTCCTTGCTCGAAAATTCCTACCATCTCCCAATTGAAGATATCCTCGACGATGTTCTTGGTGCGTTTACTCAACACCAAACCCTCATCGTTACTGCGCCTCCAGGTGCGGGGAAAAGTACTTTGCTCCCATTAAAACTGATTGGGCAACCTTGGCTTGGCGATCAAAAGATTCTCATGCTCGAGCCCAGAAGGCTTGCTGCCAAAACCATCGCTTTGCGAATGGCTGAGCTCAACAACGATGAAGTTGGACAAACAATTGGCTACCGAGTAAGATTCGAAAGTCGAGTAAGCGCACAAACAAAAATCGAGGTTCTCACCGAAGGTATTCTCACCAGAATGCTTCAATACGACAATGCGTTGGAAGGCATCGGGATGGTCATTTTCGACGAGTTTCACGAACGAAGTTTACATGCAGATGTAGCGCTTGCACTTTGCAGAGATTGCCAACAGGTTTTACGCCCCGATCTGAAAATTCTCATCATGTCGGCAACACTAAACCTGCCCAAATTGAGCAGTTTACTGAATGCACCTATTGTTGAAAGTTTAGGCCGGCAATTTCCTGTCGATATCCGTTATGTTGGAGCAATCGATGAGATGGTTTTACCCGAAACTACCGCTCGAACTGTAGTTACTGCCGTTCAAGAAAACGAAGGAGACGCACTGGTTTTCCTTCCAGGTGAAGCCGAAATTCGGAAGTGTGCCGAAATTCTTGAAAAAGCGCTGCCTGATTTTTCAATTCATCCATTGTATGGTCAATTGCCTCCATCACAGCAATTTGCGGCCATCATGCCCAATAGGAGTGGACGAAGAAAAGTGGTGCTGGCAACCTCAATCGCTGAAACCTCGCTCACGATAGAAGGCATAAAAATCGTTGTGGATACTGGATTTAGCAAGGTTTCCAGGTTTGATCCTGCATCGGGATTGTCGAAACTTCAAACAGTTAACATTTCTAAAGATTCTGCCGATCAGCGCGCCGGAAGGGCTGGTCGCTTGAGTGCAGGTGTGTGTTACCGAATGTGGTCGTTTGCCGATCATCAGCGTTTGTCTGACCACAGAATTCCCGAAATTCTAGAAGCCGATTTAACCTCACTTTTACTCGATATGGCTCAGTGGGGTGTGCAAAATATATCCTCACTTACGTGGTTAACAGAGCCGCCAAAAGCTGCAGTTTTAAGCGGAACTGAAACCCTCCATCAAATCAATGCACTCGAAGATGGGCGCATCACCTCACATGGAAAGGCGCTGCATCGATTGGCTTGCCATCCGCGCATTGCGCACATGTTGCTGATGGCTGGAAATCTAGCTGCTCAGCAGTTAGCGACCGATATTGCTGTGATCCTCGAAGAGCGCGATCCGCTAGGAAAAGAATCGGGTGTAGATTTAAACTTAAGGGTGGAAGCTCTTCGTCGCGATAGAAGCAGAAAATCGATCGGAAAACGTATGACACGCATCGCGAAGATCGCTGAATCATACCGCAAGATGTTGGATGTTTCAGAAAATAACGATCTTGTTGATCCTTACGAAACAGGCCTTTTGCTTGCCTATGCATATCCCGAAAGAATTGCTTCAGCCCGACCAGGAAACAACGCACAATTCCAATTGGCAAACGGCAAGCTTGCCCAGATATCTCACCAAGATGACTTGGCGCATGAACCATGGTTAGCTGTTGCTCAAATGGACATGCGCGAAGGTCTTGGGAAAATATTCATGGCAGCACCGCTCAATCCCAAAGACTTGCTTCCATTGGTAAAAGAGAAAGAAATTCTAATTTGGGATTCAAGAAAAGGCGGACTCATCGCCACCAAAGATTTACGAATCGGGTCGATTGTTCTTCAATCCAAACCATTGCACAATCCTGATCCAGAAATGGTTGCTGCTGCAATTTCAAAGGCAATCGCACAAGAAGGCATTTCGTTGTTGGATTTTGAAGAAGCATTCGAACAGCTACAAGCAAGGATTTTATCATTGCAAAAATGGAATCCGGAACAGGATTGGCCTGATGTTTCTACCGAAGCCTTATTAAGTTCCAATGCTGAGTGGTTGAGTGGTTATTTGTCAGGTGTCAAAAGGCCAGAGGATCTAAAGCGAATTTCCTTAAAGGAAGCGTTGCTTGGCTTCATCGGATGGGATTTGCAACAATTGTTGAATCAACTTGCTCCTGAAAAAATTGCGGTGCCAACCGGTTCATCCATTCGGTTGCATTATCAGTCAAACGGCGCTACACCAATTCTTGCTGTGAGGCTACAAGAGCTTTTCGGAATGGCCGATACACCAACTATCAACCAAGGAAAAACGGCTGTTGTGCTGCATCTCTTGTCGCCAGGATACAAGCCAGTTCAAGTTACTAGCGACCTTCGAAGCTTTTGGAACAATACCTATTTTAAAGTGAAAAAGGAACTTAAACGCAGGTATCCTAAGCATGCTTGGCCTGATGATCCTTGGAGTGCAACACCAGTGGCAAAGGGTCGACCCATGAAGTAAGGCCTACGCTTTTGTTGACGGATTTTTCATAGATGATTTTCAAAAAGTCTCACTTTGGAGATATTTTGAAGTGTAGGACCTTTATATGCATTCTTCTTAAGTTTGCACCTCCAAAATCATAGCTGTGCAACAACTCATCGAATGTGTGCCAAATTTTTCTGAGGGCGTAAACCTTAGTATTATCAAACAAATTACTGATGAAATCGAATCTGTTGAAGGTGTTCGATTGCTCAATGTAGATCCAGGAAAAGCAACCAATAGAACTGTAGTCACATTTGTTGGTGCGCCCGAACCTGTAATTGAGGCAGCCTATCTAGCAATCAAAAAGGCAGCTGAAATCATCGATATGAGTAAGCACAAAGGCGAACATCCCCGGATGGGCGCAACGGATGTTTGTCCGCTAATTCCAGTTGCCGGAATAAGCATGGATGAAACTGCCGAGTATGCACGCAAGTTGGCTAAGCGCGTTGGAGACAATCTTGAAATTCCAGTTTACCTGTATGAGGCAGCTGCATTAATTGAAGGCAGAAACAACCTAAGCGAAATCAGAGCAGGCGAGTATGAAGGTTTCTTCAAGAAGATTATGCTGCCTGAATGGAAACCCGATTTCGGTCCTGCTGAAATGAACATCCGTGCAGGAGCTTCTGTAATTGGCGCTAGAGATTTCTTGATCGCTTACAATGTTAATTTGAATACAACATCGGTTCGAAGAGCGAATTCAATTGCTTTTGATGTTCGTGAAAGAGGTCGTGTTTTGCGCGATGGCGATCCTGTTACAGGGAAAATTGTAAAAGATGCCGATGGAAACCCAGTGAATGTTCCAGGAACACTGAAGGCTGTTAAAGCCATCGGATGGTTTATTGAAGAATATGGAGTTGCACAGATTTCGATGAATCTTACCAATATCCGTGAAACACCTGTACATATTGCCTTCGATGAGGTTTGTAAAAAGGCCGATGCACGCGGAATAAGAGTAACTGGATCTGAATTAGTTGGCTTGATTCCATTGCAATGCATGTTGGATGCAGGCCGCTACTTCCTAGAGAAGCAACAGCGCTCAACTGGAGTTTCAGAGCGTGAACTTATTAAGATTGCTGTCAAGTCGATGGGTCTCGACGAATTGGGCGCTTTCGAACCAGAAAAGCGCATCATTGAGTATTTACTTGAAGATGCTTCCAACGAAAAACTGGTGCAAATGAGCTTGAAGGCTTTTGCAGAGGAAACAGCATCAGAATCGCCCGCTCCAGGTGGAGGTTCCATTTCGGCTTATGTTGGTGCTTTGGGAATTGCCTTGGCAGGAATGGTTGCGAATTTGAGTTCACATAAACGTGGTTGGGACGCTCGTTGGAAGGAGTTTTCTGACGTAGCTGAAAATGCCGCGAAATTCCAAAAGGAACTGATCAGAATGGTGGATGAAGATACCCGTGCCTTCAATAAAATCATGGATGCATTTGGATTGGCCAATGGTTCACCTGAAGAAAAAAGTGCTCGCAAAGCAGCTATTCAAGCCGCAACACTTCATGCGATTGAAACACCATTTCGTGTGATGCAACTTGCATTTGAGTCGATGTCGATCATTCAAAACATGGCAGTAAACGGCAATCCCAATTCGGTGTCAGATGCTGGTGTTGGTGCATTGTGTGCTAGAACGGCTGTTTTTGGCGCGTGGCTTAACGTAAAGATCAATTGTGCTGGTTACGACGACAAGGCTTATGTAGAGCAAATGCTCAAATCTTGCGATGAACTGATTGCCCAAACTACGGCAAAAGAAACTGAGATTTTGTCAGTGGTTCACAATGTAATCGAGGGAGCGTAGTTATTCAACAACCGTAACTCTTCCTATCAATTCCTTGTTCCAGTTCATTGAGTTGGTCACGAAGGCTCGCCATACGTATACATCTTCTTGTACTTCATTGCCTTTGTATGTTCCGTCCCATCCTTCTTCTGGATCGGTCGAAACATGGATCAATTCTCCCCACCGGTCGAAAATCTCTAGTCGGAATTTGGTAGCGTAGGTTACAACTACTTTAAATTTTTCGTTGTGACCATCAACATTGGGTGTAAAAACATTCGGTGCGTAAATCGTTGGGAATGGGTCAACATTTATATCATCACAAGTTGAATCAACGCATCCAAAACCACTGGTAACTTTCAAGCAAACATTGTAGTTGCCTGTGTCGGAATAAGTATGTGTCGGATTTTCTTGCAATGAAATAGCACCATCCCCAAATTGCCATCTGAACATGACTGCATCGGTACTTTCGTTAAAAAAGCGAAATTCCGGATTTACGATATCTGCTTCGAAAGGTGTTTTTGAGAATGCTGCAACAGGATTAGGATGAATTTGTACCAAGCCCGAAGCATTCAAAACTTTTGTACAACCATAAATATCAATGATCTGTAACGTTACATTTGGAGAGCCAGGTGTAGAAAAGCATTGTTTTTCAATCGAATTGCTTCCTGAAAATTGCTGGTTGAAGCTCCACAAATAATTCTGAATCGAATCGCCAGCCGTTTGTTCAAATGCGAAGTTTATGCATACTGGTGCGCATCCCTCAGCGATATCAGGCACAAGTTGTCCATCTGGGCGTAACCGAAGTTGAACATAATGTGAATCAGCTGCAGGGCATCCATTTTCATCCGTAGCAACTGCTTCAACATATCCCGAGCTTGTTGGATTGATTAAGATTGTTTCTTCTGCATGCGAATACTCAGGCCATTGAATATCGAGGTGACCTGTTCCTCCATTTGCAGAAGCATGCAATTCAATTGATTCTCCACTGCAAGCATAATCTGGACCTGTTACTTGTACGAATAGTGGCTCAGGATTTTGTAAGGTTACACTATAATTCTTCAGACATCCATTCGAATCCGTCACAGTAACTGAATATGTTCCAGCAGATAAATTCTCTAGTATTTCATTAGTTATCCCATTTTGCCATGTGAAGCTAAATGGTGGATATCCCGCTGTTGCAACTGCCTGTAAAGCTCCATCGGCGAAGTCAAAGCAGGAAATCGGTTGAATGATAAATGCGTTAGCATCAATATTTTCAAGTGCTTGAATGGTAAGGAAAGTATCAAGCATACAGCCATTCGAATCTTTGATAACAACCGAATGCTGTGAAGGGGTCAAATTATTCCAACTAGTAACTTGACCGAATACACCATTGTTAAAGCTGTATGTGTAAGGTGCTGTTCCACCAATTACCGATTCAACCTCCATTGATGCATTGTACAAATCGCAGGTTGATGGATTCATATCGAGGATCGCCGAAGTTGGACTTGGATGTTGAACGATTACTCTGTTCGCCGCGATTTCACAGTGGTTTGCATCTCTTACAGTAATCTGATAATTGCCAGCATCGAGATTTTGATAGTTAAATGGCAACGAACCTATCGATTCGAAAAGCGTATCCTGAAAAGCAATTTCGAATGGTGCTACACCTCCAGTTATTTGCACCAAGGTGATACCTCCATTAGGCAAGTTACATAATGCATTTGTTCCAGAAAGAACCAAAGAAGTTGGAGCAGAAGGCATTGTTAATGTTGCTATTCGTGATGTATTACAACCTGCTTGATCAGTAATTGAAACTATGTAAGCAGAAGCGCCAAGATTTTCAAACATCCCAACATTGGAAGTATTTCCATTGGAAAGTGCGAATGAATAAGGAGCTGTTCCTCCTGAAACTTCTACAGCTTGAATTTGACCATTGTTCGTGTTACAAACTGGTGAGGTTTGTTCAATTTCGAAGTGCAAAGAATCGGGCTGAGAAATGCTTACTTGATGATTATCGATGCATCCAGCCGAATCTGTAATTTGAACTGAATAATTCCCGGCTTGTAGTCCTGTTGCTGATAAACCTGTTGCAGAATTGCTCCAAATTGCTGTGAAAGGGGCTGTCCCTGAGAGGATGTTTATGCCAGCAGTTCCATCATTACCGCCAAAACAGGTTACATTCGAAGTTCCACTTACACTTGTGCTCAAATTTGGTAAGGCGGTTACTATAACCGAAGTATCAGCAGTACATCCGTTAAGGTCGATCACCGAAACTATAAATGTTCCTGCAGTTAGATTCGTGAAGTTGGTTTGCGCACCTACAGGCTGGTTGTTTAGAAGGTAATTATATGCAGGTGTTCCTCCTTGAATTTGGAGGATTTGAATTTCTCCATTGTTCGGTCCGCAGGTAGAAGGAGAAATATCTAAACTGATGGTATTAGGTCCTTCGATCATAGTTAATGTTGCCGAAGTGTCGAAAGCACATCCATTAGCATCTGTAATAGTCATGAGGAAGTTACCTGTTCCAAGATCAGTATACTGCAGTGAATTGTTCTGGAAGATTTGTGGAGTTCCTCCGTTTAGGCTCACAGTAAAAGGACCGATACCACCT
This sequence comes from Chitinophaga pinensis, assembly GCA_945883545.1. Classification (GTDB taxonomy): domain Bacteria; phylum Bacteroidota; class Bacteroidia; order M30B66; family M30B66; genus CAMCXT01. The sequence continues at coordinate 13,007 of CAMCXT010000054.1, forward strand.
TGAATGTTACTTAAATCGATGGAGCCATTGTTGATGCCACATGCAGGATTTGACTGTGTTAAATTTATCCCCGTAGGGAAACTTGTTGAGGTTACTGTGGCTGTGAGTGTGATTGAACAACCATTGGCATCGGTTGCTAAAATGCTGTAATTGCCCGCGTATAGATTTCCGATGGTATTGTTGCTTTGGGCATTTCCGCCATTGAGGCTGTATGTGTAATTTGGAGTGCCTCCTTGTAAGGTAACCTCCATCGATCCATTGTTTAGGTTGCAAGTTGTAGGGCTCGCAGTTGCTAAACCTGTAATCGAGGCAGGCTGGATCATTTGAATAGATGTATCTGTTTGGCAACCAAAACGATCTGTCAATTCAACTGTATATGTTCCGGCACCAATTCCAGTGAGTACAGAATCGCTAGATCCATTGTTCCACAAATAAGTGAATGGTCCCCAGCCGTTTGGTTGAACTGAAATGGTTCCATTGGTTTGTCCAAAACACAATGGATGTTCAATCATTTGATTAAAACTTGCTACTGGCACCACGGTGATCTGTGCGGTATCTGTTGCTGCTTGTCCGTTTGCGTCGGTGATTGTAACCGTATAAATTGTTGTTGATGTTGGACAATCGGTGAGTGTACTCGATGTACTTCCGTTTGACCATTGATAGGAGTAAGGAGGAGTTCCATAGTTTGTGCTGGTTGCCATGGTGTAGCAGCTTCCTGTGCATATCGTGTCGCCAGTGATAGTGCCTCTGAAAATACAAGGTGGAACAACCACATTTTGAGTGATTGTTGAGGTGCAACCTTGATCTGTAACAATTGAAAGCGTTACAGGATACGATCCAGCTCCCGAGGTGGGGAAGGTGACATTTACATCAGTTTGAGTGGAGGAGGTTGGAGTTCCGTTTGGAATTGTCCACAATTGCGAAGTGATGGAACCAAATGCTAATGTGGTAGTGTTTTGAAGTAATACCGGTAAGTCGCAAGCTGGAGCTTGATAAGTAAAGCTGGCGGTTGGAATTGAAGAAACAACCAATGGAATCTGGAAGGTGCTTGTACAACCGTTGAAGGCTGTTAAGTTCAATGTGTAGTTGGTTGTAGTGGTAGGTGAAACTGTGATTGATTGGGCAGTGCTTCCTCCTGGTGACCATGAATAACTTTGATATCCTGTTGGTGCATTGAGTGTAGTAGATTGTCCTGGGCAAATGGTATCGCCAAGTTCAGCAAGAATCGACGGAGCACAATTGGCATCGATGTAGGCGTATCCATAATGTCCACCTTGACTGCAATCGCCAGTGGTGAATTCTACAGTAACGTTTTGTCCAAGATAATTGGTTAAGTCGACGTTCACTGTGCTCCATGGTTTGTAGCGAACGCCTAAGCAGTTAGGTGAATCGAAGAATCCGGGGAGGTTTGCAGCTGCTGAAACAACAAAGTCAGAACAAGGAATGATCTCCCCATTCTGATCTCTCAAGAGTGCTCTAAAAAATGGCTGTTCTTCGGATGTATGTCCGGGATCTTCGAAAACTACAGCATATCGATAAGAGAATGAGGAGTTTGATGGGTTTACAGAAAATGTTTGAAGGAGTTGTTCGGCATTTGCGCCTGTCCCATTGTTTCCAAGTCGCACCGAAAATGGCCCACCTAAAGGATCCACTCTTGGAAATCCAGCACATGGGTCAACACCGCCCGTCATAATTGATTGCTGGCTAGGCACAATCCCTAATGTCGTTGCAACGTAGGTTGGTGTTATCGATCCAGCTGTGCCTGTTATCGATGTTCCTCTTGTTCCATACCAGCCAGTGAGATTTCCAGCATTAAAATTCATGTTTGTACAACTCGGTTGAACTGTAATCCCAGTGAAATTAACTGCAATGTCGAATTGATAGCAATTAGAATAGTAGTTATTCCAAGTGTAAGCGTCTAACTGAATGTAATAGGTAGTGCCAGCCTGTACCTGTTGTAAAAGTGTTGCGCCTCCCGAAAATGTGCTCCCTTGAGCCCAAGCCATGCAAGCTCCAGGCGTTCCGGGGCAACCATCAAAAAGTGAAACTGTTGGATAAGCCCATCCAGATGATTGAATGTCTGTTAACTGAATAGTGATGTAACCATCTGTTGTAGGCGTAAACGCATAAAGCCAATCTTGACCACCGTAATAATTCCCAGTTGTGGTGGTTACGCAGGCATTTTGACCATTGTAGTCGTTTGCGTCGCCACAAGTGCTTTGGTTGTTTGCGGTAAAAGGAAGGTTGATTGGAGTTCCTGCCGCTGTAACACAAGTATTTCCGCCTTGTGCCGAGGCTAATCCCGACAGGCAAAAAATTGTGACAATAAAGGCGATAATCCGTTTTTCCAACATTTTTCCTTTGAGCACAACCGAATCCGTGTTGGATTTTGTTTGCTACAATGAATACGATGCTGAAATCCATGCAGTTACCCGATTTGCCGAAGGATGTAAGTTTCAAATGGGATTAAATAAAATAGTGCATTAAGCAGCAATAATAATTATATAACATTCAGAAAATCAATTATATAAGTATATTTTATTTTCTTGAATGTGTAGAAAGAAATTTGCTGGTTTGGGATTGTTTTAATAGCTAAAAATCACATATTCAGATGTTTGTACAATAAGTTAAAAGCGCTTTCATGGTGTTACTTTATGGTTCTAAATGGTCGAACTGTTATTCAACAGGTTGAATTTGCCAATTTGAAGCTAGATTTTGATGTGATAGATTTATAAAATATGTCATCAATTGAGCGAGTCAATGCAGAATTTTAGCAGCCATTTCTTCTTTTTACTAACGAATTTTCGATGAATTTCCATCTCACCTCAAATGGGAAATAAGAGTTTTAGTGGATATTGCAAGTGTGTAAAAAAGTAAAGCCCCAGTTTCCCAGGGCTTTACGCAATCAACAACAACCAATTTACTCAAATTTAACTCAACATTTCTTTAACCAATTGTGCGATCAATTTACCGTCGGCTTTTCCTGAAAGTCGTTGGCTTGCGAGACCCATAACTTTACCCATTTCTTTTGCCGATGTAGCGCCTGTTTCTGCTATGATTTCTTTTAAAACTAACTCAATTTCAGCTGCCGAAAGCTGAGCAGGTAGATAGGCTTCGATCACACTAGCTTGAAACAATTCCGCATCGGCCATATCTTGGCGACTTTGTGCCAAGTAAATTTCTGCAGCTTCTTTTCGCTGCTTCACCATCTTTTGGAGCATTTTGATTTCTGTTTCTTCATCAATGGCTCCACCAGCTTTTTCTGTTTTTGCCATCAATACTGCCGATTTTACAGCGCGCAAAGCATCAAGCTTGTCTTTTTCACGGGCAAGCATTGCTGTTTTAATGTCCTCGTTAATTTTTATTTCCAGGCTCATAATGATTGAATATGTATTGCCTAGATTTCAGAAAAACCACAATCTGAAATCTAGGCAAATGTTTGATTAGTCTACGCTATCGTGTAGGTATGTATTACCCGGACGAATTTCCATCTTCTTGTCTTCCGTTTCGGATACTACCAAGCGAGAGAGTGTTGTTTCTGAAGAATGGTTAATCGCTTCTAACTTGATGCCTTTTCTTCTGAATGCTGGCAAACTTTCCATGTCGGAAATTGATGCTGGAGAGCGTAATTTGCTTCCTAGAGATTTGAGGTTGTCAAGTCTTTCTTTTGAACGACGAAGATTGTCTTCATCATCATTCATTGAATCTTGTTGTAACTGATTTTCTGGAATTTGTTTCAAAGTGATCCCATCGAGGTATGGGTTTCCAGCTACTTTATCTCTGAGTAAGATATTTTCATCTGGATCTGCCTTTGGCATAGGCAATACTTTCGATTCGATTTGAACAGGAGGCGAGTTCACAAATTTATCATCGAAATTCTTTACCATTTCAGGTGATACTTTCGATTCATTTGCTTTTGTAGGCTCTAATTGATTAACAACACGTTCTAGGTTTTGCTCTTTGTTGTCAAAGCCAGTAGCAATAAGCGTTACGCTGATTTTTTCGTCCAATGTTTCATCGTTACCTGTACCAAAAATTACGTTAGCAGTTTTGCCAGCCTCATCTTGCACATAGTTGATGATATCACTCATTTCATCCATCAAGACTTCTTTCGATCCTCCTGTGATGTTGATCAAAATATGTTTTGCGCCAGTAATTCTGTTGTCGTTCAACAATGGCGATGAAAGTGCTAATTCAACTGCACGCATAGCGCGGTTTTCACCTTCTGCTGTTGCAGATCCCATAATTGCAGATCCACCATTTGTCATTACTGTTTGAACATCGGCAAAATCCACATTGATGTATCCAGCCACTGTAATAATTTCCGCAATGCCTTTTGCTGCGATAGTTAACACATTGTCTGCTTGAGCGAAAGCAGCACTAAGAGCCATATTTCCGCAGATTTCACGAAGTTTATCATTTGATATAATCAGTAGTGTATCCACAGCCTTGCGAAGTTCACTAAGGCCATCTTCTGCCTGTTGTTTTCTTCTATTTCCTTCCATCATGAAGGGAATGGTTACAATACCAACTGTAAGGATGCCCATTTCTTTAGCAGCAGCTGCAATTACCGGAGCAGCACCTGTACCGGTTCCGCCGCCCATTCCTGCAGTTACGAACACCATTTTAGTGTCTTTTCCAAGGATGGTTTTTAGTTCGTCAATATTTTCGATTGCAGCATTCTTTCCTTTTTCTGGATTCGATCCTGCACCACGACCTTCGGTTAAGGTGTATCCTAATTGGATGCGTGTTGGAACAGGACTCGCTTCAAGTGCTTGAGCATCGGTATTACAAACGATGAATTCTACACCGCGAATTCCTTGTCGGAACATGTGGTTAACAGCATTGCTTCCGCCGCCGCCAACGCCGATTACTTTAATGATAGAGCTTTGATCTTTCGGCAGATCGAAGTTCAGATTGATTTCTTTCTTCTCAGTCATGATGATTGTGGTTTTGGTTGTTGAACAATTGGTATTAATCAGGAATTTCTGTTGTTGTCGTCTTCAAAAAACTGCTTGGTTTTTTCGAAGAAGTTGCTGAAAAGTCCGCCGCCTTTTGGGCCTCGTGTAGGGAGTCCTTTCTTTTCTTTTTCTTCCTCTTGTGGATCCATTCTTTCGCGCATTAGGTCGCTGTTTTCGAATCCTTTAATTACTAAACCAACAGCTGTTGCATACATCGGTGATGCCACTTCTTCTACACCTTTTGCGAGGTGTTCATTCGGATATCCAATTCGGGTATCCATGCCAGTCATGTATTCAATCAATTGCGCTACATGCTTGAGTTTCGCACCACCACCAGTTACTACAATACCTGCAATGAGTTTTTTCTCAAAGCCTGAGTTCTTGATTTCATAGTA
>CAMCXT010000055.1 GCA_945883545.1 Chitinophaga pinensis
CTAAAAAGTACGCCCGAGATGGCGGATGCTATCGCCGATCCTTTGAAGCAAATCGGCGACTTGGAGCGTATCATTGCCAAGGTTGCAGTACAAAGAATCCAGCCACGTGAATTGCATAGTTTGAGACGCGCATTGGCAGCCATTGTTCCGATTCAAGAAATTTGCAAAGAATCAGGAAATAGGATGCTCAATGTTTTTGCCGAGCAGCTCAATCCTTGTTTAGGAATCAGACAGCGAATTGAAACCGAGATTGTTGCGGATCCACCTGCACAACTTAACAAAGGCGATGTGATTGCTGAAGGCGTAGATGCTGAATTGGATGAACTTCGAGGGATTAAAACTAACGGAAAGGAATTCCTACTTGGCATTCAACAAAGAGAGTCTGAGCGCACAGGAATTACTTCGTTGAAAATCGGATTTAACAATGTATTTGGATACTTCCTCGAGGTAACCAATGCACACAAAGACAAAGTGCCTGAGGATTGGATTCGAAAGCAAACTTTGGTGAATGCCGAACGCTACATTACCCCTGAAATCAAGGTTTTTGAAGAAAAAATTCTAGGAGCTGAGGATAAAATTTCGGTATTGGAAAATCGAATTTACAACGAACTTGTTGCCTCGATCGCTGAGTTTATTCAACCCATCCAACACAACGCATTCATTCTTGCCCAAATCGATTGTTTGTTGGGATTCTCCATTCTTGCAAATGAGAATCAATACAACAAACCAACTGTTAACGATGGGTATATAATCGATATTCGTGATGGTCGCCACCCTGTGATCGAGAAACAATTAAAGGTTGGAGAATCGTATATCAGCAACGATCTTCTACTAGATCCTGAAAGCACACAAATCATGATGATTACCGGGCCCAACATGTCGGGTAAGTCTGCTATTCTTCGTCAAACTGCCTTGATTACGATTATGGCCCAAATCGGATCTTTTGTGCCTGCAGAAGCAGCTACAATTGGTTTGGTTGATAAGATTTTCACACGTGTTGGAGCATCCGATTCTATTTCAACTGGTGAATCAACCTTTATGGTCGAAATGAATGAAACGGCTTCAATCATGAACAACCTTAGTGCGCGTTCGCTCATTTTGCTCGACGAAATTGGGCGAGGCACTTCAACTTACGATGGATTGTCTATCGCTTGGTCGATAGCAGAATTCCTGCACGAACAACCAATTCAGAAAGCGAGAACGCTCTTTGCGACGCATTACCACGAGCTCAACGACATGACCGAAAGGTTTCCTCGAATTAAGAATTTCCATGTGGCTGTAAAGGAGGTAAACCAGAAGGTTTTATTCCTACGGAAGTTGAAAGAAGGAGGTACCAATCATAGTTTTGGTATTCATGTGGCAAGAATGGCTGGAATGCCGAAGCGCATCGTGGATCGTGCTAAAGAAATTTTGAAAGATTTAGAACGGATGCACCGCCAAGATGGAGTAGAAGGGGGGAGTCAATTTGTGGATGCGGCACGTCAAGGTATGCAGTTGAGCTTCTTTCAATTGGACGATCCTGTGCTCGAACAGGTGAGAGATGAGCTCAAAAAGGTAAATATCGACAACCTAACTCCGGTTGAAGCACTTCTTAAATTGCAGGAAATCAAGCGACTGACTGGCGGACGATAATTTTTTCGCAGTTTTATTTTGGAGAAAACGAATTTGTTTTACTTTTGCCAACCCAATGCGAAAGTAGCTCAGTTGGTAGAGCACGACCTTGCCAAGGTCGGGGTCGCGAGTTCGAGCCTCGTCTTTCGCTCTAAAGCCACTCAAAACGAGTGGCTTTTTTGTTTTTACACATTCGCAGCAATTAGATTCCTGGGCGTTTTTGCGAAATCAGACTTGATTCTAAGCTATGTTTCTCTTGTGATGAAGCATGATCCAGCTTCAATTATCATGAAAACAAGAGTTTTCCTAAACAAAAAACGAGAATTAAACACGCGACAGTTGTGTTTTCATTCTCGTTGTACTTGTACCCGGAGCGGGAATCGAACCCGCACGATCGCAATGATCACAGGATTTTAAGTCCTGCGTGTCTACCAGTTCCACCATCCGGGCAAGCGGGTGCAAATGTATAAAAATGACTTATTCAGCAGCACGCTTCTAGAAAAAAGTGTTATTTATGTTCGTATTCCAATGCTTGTTGCAAAGAAGATTCAAGATTTGGCAGGTCGGTGAAGCCATTGCTGAGAGCAATTAACGTATCGCCTCGATCGATTAACACCGCCGGAAAACCTGTAATTCCCCATTGTTGGGCTTTCATGAAATCAGACTTTGCATCATCAGTTGAGGCTTCCATTTCTCGAACAAAATCGTCTGGTGATATTTTGAATGCAGTTGCTGCATCTTTATAAACTTCGATTTGAGTCAAGTCTTTTGAATCAACAAACTGTGCCTTTTGGAGCCATGATGCAAATTCAACCACTCGATTGGGCTCTAATTTTCTGAATGCCGCCATCGCTTTAGCAGGAATCATTGAATCGTTTATTCTGGTCGGATTGCCTAATGAGTTAATGTAAGCTTCCGAAATTTTCACGCCTGTAATGTCCATCAATCGAGGAATTGCTCCTTTGATATACTTCGCCATATTTGAATCCATTGGTCCAACGCGGTCCCCGATAATTAATCCGCCACTGACCACTTCGAATGTATAATCGTTTTGATATTTCTGGTGAAATGCATTAATCACCGGACTGAACCCATAGCACCATCCGCAGTATGCGTCGCAGATATAAATGATTTTAGCTTTCATTGGTTTGCGATTTTCTTGGGCGTTTGTATGATGCTGATCAATACTGATCAATAAAATGAATGAGAGGATGAATATGCTGAAAGTCTTTGTTTTCATGGTTTGCAAATTCAATGTTTTCGGCTCTATTTGCCTTTACTAGGCTTGGTTTTTCGTTGCTTATCGGAAGGTAATTTTGCTTTTTTCCTTTCAGGATCTTCATGGAAAAAGTACTTAAAATCAAGGGTCAGATAACTTCCCTTTAGATTGGCTATGGCAGAATTAACAACAACATTGTTAATGATATAATCGATTCCAAGTCCATAAATAGGGCTGAACGGTCGATTAAAGGATGTTCCTAAATAAAAATAGCCATTGTCGATAGTTCTGTACTCAAATCCAATATTGGCAATTAAACTAGGATTGAAAATCAATTTTCTTCCTCCTAAGGCATACAAAACCTCGTTGGTGACTTGAACATCTGAGGGAAACATGTTAATGCATGCCCCCGCTGAAACATTCATATATATGTTCTTCGAAAGTCTCACGAATATTAGCTGGCTTAATGGAATTTCATAGCCAATGATTTTCAATTTAGAAGCACTTGAAACGCCTTGATGAAGAGATTCAAGTGTAACATTCCTTCTGCAATAGTTGATTCCAAATTCGAGCGATAGGGTTTTAGTGTAACCCTTTCGAATCACCAAGCCACCTGAGAATCCAGTATTTTGGCTGATCTTATAATTGAAATCATTCAGACTGAGATCTTGGGTTCCGGTTCCGAAAAACTTAGAAGCAAATATTGGCTTGATCAGAAATCCCACGGTTGTGACCTTTTCTTGCGCAGAAACCAAGGATGCGGTTAGACCTAGAAAGACAATGAAAATATACTTCTTCATGGAGGATTAATTCTGGATCAAGTCTTTCATAATCAATTCTGTAGCTCCAGTATTTGACTGAACAAAAAGCTGCGCATTGTGAGCCATGATTTTATTTTGATCTTTTTCTAGGCGTTCAAGGAATTGTAAAAAATCGCTTCGTGAAGATACCGATAAACTTCCACCAGCCTCAATAAGCGCTTTTGCTTCAGGAAACTTTTCATGCATTGGACCGAAAACTACGGGAATTCCAAATGCAGCTGGTTCGAGAATGTTGTGCAAGCCTGTTCCGAAGCCGCCGCCTACAAAGGCGAATTCAGCCATAGAATAAATGCGCATGAGCATACCAATGTTATCGATCAGCAGCACATTCGAGGTTTGGTTAGGATTTTTAATGAGTTCAGAATATCGAATAATTGATGTGCCAGCCTCCTTTTCGATGCTAATCAAATGTGTTTCATCAATTTCATGCGGTGCAATGATCAATGCGCGTTGATTGTGCCATGGGAAGAAAATCTTTTCGTCGGCAGGCCAAGCACTACCGGCAACCATACAAGATCTCCCATTGAGCCAAAGTTTAATCTCTGGAAGTTCTTCGGTTTGTTGTGCATTTTGAGTGACTCTATCGAACCTAGGGTCTCCACTTACAATGAAATTTGTGTAGCCTGTTTTTTTTAGCATCTCTGCCGAATTTTCATCTTGAAGATGAATTCGATAAAAGTTGTTGAGTTGTTTTTTGAACCAGCTTCCATACCATTGAAAAAAAGGCTGATCAGGTCGAAATCTAGCAGCAATGAGGTAGGTGGAACAATTTGCTACTTGGAGGGCTTGCAAAAAGTTGTACCAAAATTCATACTTGACAAAAATCGCTTTTTGAGGCTTGACAATAGCTGCGAAATCTTTTGCGTTGCTCGGAAAATCGGCAGGTAGGTAGCAGATGTAATCAGCGAATGTGTATTTTTTTCTGATTTCGTATCCTGATGGTGAGAAAAAACTCAAAAGGATAAATGCATCGGGAAAGCTCTTTTTGTAAGCCTCAATTACCGGGCGGGCTTGTTCAAATTCTCCAAGCGAAGCGCAGTGAAACCATATTACCGACGCATTATCTGGAATAGCTTTTTTTAAGTGTGCTTTCCAGTTTTTACGACCCTTAACCCACAGTTTTGCCTTTGGAGAAAACCACGAAGCTATGTGAATCAAAAGCACATAGATCAGAATGCCAAATGTGTAAAGCCCTTTCAATTAATAAAAATAAAATTCATCTGGCTTCTTTTCATAAAAGGGAATGATCCAGCCTAAACGAAAAGTAGCATGCCCGTCGAAACGTTGAGTAGGATCTGCAGCTTTTAAATCAAAATTCCAGCTTCTTCTGTTTTTTGTGAATGCAGCTGTGTAATCCACTGAAATGAAAAAGTTGAGCAATCTAGAATTCGATAAATGCACATATCCAAACGACGGTGAAATGGCTATACCATTTGTCAAGCGGTCGTAACCTTTCATGTAATCTTTGGAAATTGGAGGCAAATCGGCATTTCGTTCATAATCAAACCTGATTTTATGTTGCATGAATCCGACGCCCATTGTTGCATAAATACCAGAATTTTTATTCGGGCCAATCACTGGAAATAACTTACCGAACCTTGCAATCCCTTGCATGCCTCGCATTTGGTAGCGAACATCATACAAAGTTCCATCAGAACCTATAATGAATCCATCGGTCGTTGTGACAATTTTAAGCATGATAGTGTCCTTCACGTCGCTGCTAAAAAGAAAGTGTGCATCTGCGCCAAAAAGCCAATTGTTATTGGTCTTGTGAAGGTAACTCGCACCTACCGAATAAAAAGGCCCGAATCGCTTCGACAAGTCGCCTGTGGGCATGTGAACACCGATATTCGGAATGATCATTGGCGCCCTAAGCAGAGAGTCTTTTACATTTACTTGAGCATTAACACTTAGCGAAATGTGAGCAGTTAGGAGAATTAAAATGATTTTTCTCATCCTTGCAAAGATATAGGTTTCATAGTGCATAAGCCTTCCAGCAGTGTTCAAAATGTGTATATTCGCGCCAAGTTTTTATAAGCATGGATAAAATTCAAATGGTCGACCTAAAGGCCCAATACAACCGCATTAAATCTGAGGTGGATGTAGCTATTCAAGAGGTTATTGACACTACCACTTTTATCAACGGTCCTGCAGTTGGAGCCTTTCAAAAAGACTTAGAACAGTATCTTCACTGCGATCATGTTATTCCTTGCGCAAATGGCACGGATGCATTGCAAATTGCTATGATGGCATTGGGTTATAAACCTGGTGATGAAGTGATAACTGCGAGTTTCACTTATGTGGCAACTGCTGAAGTGATTGCCTTGCTTGGTTTGAAGCCAGTTTTGGTGGACGTAGATCCAAAAACATTCAATATTGATCCTGAGGCAGTTGAAAAGGCTATCACCGATAAAACAGTTGCCATAGTTCCTGTGCATTTGTTTGGGCAATCTGCGCCTATGGAGCGTTTGATGGAAATCGCCAAGAAACACAACATCGATATCATCGAAGACACTGCTCAAGCTATTGGAGCAGAATATACGTTCTCAGACGGTTCAGTTAAAAAAGCTGGAACCATCGGTAGAGTGGGAGCAACCTCTTTTTTCCCTTCGAAAAATCTAGGATGCTATGGTGATGGTGGAGCCATTTTCACGCAAGATGAACAATTGGCTGCTAAAATTAGAATGATTGCCAATCACGGTCAGCGTGTTCGTTATTACCATGATGAAATCGGCGTGAACTCACGTCTCGACTCAATACAGGCAGCAATTCTACGCGTGAAATTGCGCGAATTGGATCAGTATGCATTCAGAAGAAACCAACTTGCAGATGCCTATGATGCTGCATTTGGAAATAGCGGCAAGCTAATTACCCCTGTTCGCTTTTCAAATTCAACACATGTTTTTCATCAGTACACCTTACTAACCAATGGTGTAAGTCGTGATGAAATGAAGGAATTCCTCGAATCTAAAGGCGTTCCTGCGATGATTTATTACCCTGTTCCTTTGCACATGCAAAAAGCATATCTCGATCCTCGCTACAAACAAGGAGATTTTCCAGTTACCGAAGATCTATGTGCTCGGGTAGTTTCTTTGCCAATGCACACTGAGATGCAAGATGAACAGCTTCAACATATTATTGCTACCGTGAATCAGTTTTTACAATCCTGATTATGAAAAACATTGCAGTTGTCGGCACTGGATATGTCGGTTTGGTTACAGGTACTTGCTTGGCAGAAACGGGCAACAATGTAACCTGCGTGGACATAGATGAAGAAAAAATTCAGAAACTTCGAAAAGGGGTTGTGCCCATTTATGAGCCGCAACTCGATGTTTATTTCGAAAGAAATCTTCGTTTAGGTAGACTTCATTTTACCAAAGATTTAAAAGCAGCTGTAGATCAAGCTGACTTGATATTTCTTGCATTGCCAACCCCTCCGGGTGAAGATGGCTCCGCAGATCTATCTTATATATTAGGTGTTGCAGAACAGTTGGGGCATCTAATTCAAAGCGATTACAAAATCATCATCGATAAAAGTACTGTTCCAGTAGGAACCGCAGAAAAGGTGCACAAAGCCATAGCTGCAAATGCGAAAGGTGAATTTGATGTGGTTTCGAATCCCGAGTTTTTACGCGAAGGATTTGCAGTGGAAGATTTCATGAAACCTGATCGTGTAGTTATCGGTACTTCATCTTCAAGAGCAAGGAAAGTTTTAGAAGAACTGTATCTTCCTTTTGTACGACAAGGAAATCCTATCCATTTCATGGATGAACGCTCTGCAGAATTAACTAAGTATGCGGCGAATTCCTTCCTTGCGATGAAGATTTCCTTCATGAACGAAATGGCTAACCTTTGTGAACTTCTAGGCGCTGATATTGATCAAGTTAGAATTGGAATTGGTTCGGATGAACGCATCGGAAAACGGTTCCTTTTCCCAGGCATTGGGTATGGTGGAAGTTGCTTCCCGAAGGATGTGAAAGCATTGGTGAAATCGGCTGATGATGCGAAATTCAATTTCCGCATTTTGAAGTCTGTTATGGATGTAAATGAGGATCAGAAATTGGTCATCATCCCAAAGGTGAAAACATTTTTTAAAGACCAACTCAAAGGCAAGAAAATCGCCATTTGGGGATTGTCTTTCAAGCCTGATACAGATGATATTCGTGAAGCTCCTGCACTTTACATTATTGAGTCTCTTTTGAACGAAGGCGCTGAAATTTCAGCATTCGACCCAGAAGCAATGGACAATGTGAAGAAGCTTTTTGGAGATAAAATTCAGTTCGCAGATGGTCAATATGAAGCCATTGAAGGCTGCGATGCTTTGATTATTTGCACCGAATGGGCAGCATTTAGAAATCCTGATTTCGAATTAATGCACAAAAAAATCAATCAAAAAGTTATTTTCGACGGACGAAACCTTTATACAGCAGATCAAATGAAAAAGCATGGGTTTGCCTATTTCAGTATCGGTAGAAAGGCTATAAAAAAATCAAAATGAGTAACATAGAAGGGAAAAGGGTACTTGTTACCGGTGCAGCAGGCTTTTTAGGTTCACACCTTTGCGATCGATTTATTGCAGAAGGTTGTAAAGTAGTTGGAATGGACAATCTGATCACAGGCTCGCTAAGTAATATTGAACATCTTTTCAAGTTGGAAAACTTCGAATTTTATCACCACGATGTGTCGAAATTCGTATTCGTTCCAGGTGAAATCGATTATATCCTTCATTTTGCTTCACCTGCTAGTCCGATCGATTACCTAAAAATCCCGATTCAAACCTTGAAGGTTGGATCACTTGGAACGCACAATCTTCTTGGCCTTGCTCGTGTAAAAAAAGCCAGAATGATCATAGCTTCCACCTCTGAAGTGTATGGCGATCCAACGGTTCATCCTCAAACAGAAGATTATTGGGGCAACGTTAATCCTATCGGACCTCGAGGTGTGTATGATGAAGCGAAGCGTTTCCAAGAAGCGATCACCATGGCATACCATACTTTTCATGGTTTAGAAACCAGAATCGTAAGGATTTTTAACACTTATGGACCAAGAATGCGACTCAATGATGGGCGCGCATTGCCAGCATTTATGGGGCAAGCACTCCGAGGCGAGGATATCACTGTTTTTGGTGATGGTTCTCAAACCCGTTCATTCTGTTACGTGGAAGACTTGGTTGAAGGCATCTACAGATTGTTGTTAAGCGATTATGCCTACCCTGTGAATATTGGAAACCCAGATGAAATCAGTATTGGTGATTTTGCTGAGGAAATTATCAAGCTTACTGGAACAGACCAGAAGATTGTTTTCAAACCACTTCCTCAAGACGACCCGAAACAACGTCAGCCAGATATCACCAAGGCACGAGAAATTTTAGGTTGGGAGCCGAAAGTATCCCGAAGTGAAGGGATGAAAAAAACATGGGAATATTTTAAATCTTTGCCGGAGTGGATTATCACGCCCCGCGAATTTCAATCGAATTAAAGGATGACAGAACAAACTTATAAAGCACATGCATCGGCTGTGATCGACGAGGGCTGCGAAATCGGGGAAGGAACCCGAATTTGGCATTTTTCGCACATCATGCCTGGTTGTAAAATTGGTCAGAATTGCAACATCGGTCAAAATGTTGTGATTTCGCCAGAAGTTGTGTTAGGCAACAATGTTAAAATTCAGAACAACGTTTCAATTTACACCGGAGTAACCTGCGACGATGACGTGTTTCTTGGTCCTTCGATGGTTTTTACCAATGTTATGAATCCACGAAGTGCGGTAAATCGCCGTTCTGAGTATTTGAAAACCCATGTTGGGAAAGGTGCTTCTATTGGAGCCAATGCAACCATCGTTTGTGGACACGATATTGGAGCTTTTGCATTTATTGGTGCGGGTGCTGTAGTAACTAAAAATGTTCCTGCTTATGCACTGGTGATTGGCAATCCAGCACGCCAAACGGGTTGGATGAGCGAATATGGCCATAAACTGCAGTTCGATGCAGATGGCCTCGCAACTTGCATTGAAAGCAAAGAACAATACAAACTTGAAAACCACACTGTACGCAAAATCAGCGCATAAGCTATGTCGAACGGAAAATTAAGATTTGCAGTTATTGGTGCCGGACATATCGGGAAACGCCATGCTGAAATGATTACACGAAACGAAGACGCCGAATTGGTTGCGATTGCAGATATTTTACCTGCTGAACAATTGGGTGTTGATGTTTTCGGAGTGCCCTTTTTCCAGAATCCAGAGGAAATGTTTGCCTCAGGATTGGAATTCGACGTAGTGAATATTTGCTCGCCGAACGGCTTACATGCATCACATTCGATCATGGCATTGGAACACCGCAAACACATCGTTTGTGAGAAACCAATGGGCTTATCGAAAGCAGAATGCGAAAATGTGATCTTTAAGGCACTACAAATGTCGAAGCAGGTGTTTTGTGTGATGCAGAACCGCTATTCTCCCCCATCAGCTTGGATCAAAGAATTGATAGAAAGTAAAGCGCTCGGTGAAATCTTTATGGTTCAAGTGAATTGCTACTGGAACAGAGATGAGCGTTACTACAAAAAAGGCACTTGGAAGGGCTCTCAACAGCTCGACGGAGGAACATTGTTTACCCAGTTTTCGCATTTCATCGACATCATGTATTGGTTGTTTGGTGATATTGACGATATCCAGGGTAAGTTTTCGGATTTTAACCATGCTGGTTTAACCGATTTTGAAGATTCAGGGCTTGTAACCTTCCGTTTTGTGAATGGAGGAATGGGCTGTTTGAATTATTCAACATCTGTATGGAACCAAAACTTGGAAAGCTCGCTCACCATCATTGGGGAAAAGGGAAGCGTGAAGATTGGAGGTCAGTATATGAATGAAGTGGAATACTGCCACGTGAAGGATTATAAAATGCCTGATTTGGCACCTTCGAATCCAGCAAATGATTACGGTGCCTACAAAGGCTCCGCAGCAAACCATCACTACATTATTCAAAATGTGATCGACACGCTGAAAGGCAGAACTAGCGCTACAACAAACGCACTGGAAGGCTTGAAAGTTGTTGAAATCATTGAAAGAATTTACGCTTTAAGAAATCTCAACCAATTGAAATGAATCTCTACGATGCGCTGCTCAGTAAGCAGGAGAAATTAGCTGTTGTTGGACTTGGTTATGTGGGTCTTCCAATCGCGCTTGAATTTGCCCGTAAAATCAGTGTTGTCGGGTTTGATATCAATCAGAAACGGGTTGAAATGATGCAAAACAACATTGACCCAAGTGAAGAACTAAGTGCAGAAGAATTTGAAGGGTGCGATATTAAATTCACGGCAGATCCT
Source organism: Chitinophaga pinensis (assembly GCA_945883545.1). Taxonomy (GTDB): domain Bacteria; phylum Bacteroidota; class Bacteroidia; order M30B66; family M30B66; genus CAMCXT01. The sequence goes on from CAMCXT010000055.1 coordinate 10,974, forward strand.
GCTGTTTTAAAAGAAGCACGTTTCTTTATTGTTGCCGTTCCAACGCCGATCGATGAGCACAATCAACCCGATTTGAAGCCTTTGCTTTCTGCAAGCCGCTCGGTGGGTTCGGTGCTGAAAAAAGGAGATTACGTAGTTTTCGAATCAACTGTTTATCCTGGTTGTACAGAAGAGGATTGCATTCCAATTTTAGAGGAAATGTCGGGCTTGAAATTCGGAATCGATTTCAAAGTGGGCTATTCTCCTGAGCGCATCAATCCAGGCGATAAAGAACATACACTTTCTAAAATCATCAAAGTGGTAAGTGGATGTGATGATGAATCACTCGAAATTATCGCTGATACCTATAAAATTGTAGTTCAAGCTGGCGTGCACAAAGCGTCATCAATAAAAGTTGCTGAAGCAGCCAAAATCATCGAAAACACCCAAAGAGACTTAAACATCGCTTTGATGAATGAGCTTTCTATGATCTTCGGTCAAATGGGCATCAACACATACGATGTGCTTGAAGCCGCTGGAACAAAATGGAACTTTTTGAAATTCGTACCAGGTTTGGTCGGAGGGCATTGCATTGGTGTTGATCCTTATTATTTGACTTACAAAGCCAAAGAACTTGGTCATACTGCGCAAGTTATTCTTGCTGGAAGATCAGTAAATGATGGCATGGGCGCATATGTTGCGAGCAAAGTAGTGAAGAAAATGGTAGCCGCTGGTGTTGATATCGCAAAGAGCCGAGTACTAGTGATGGGCGCAACTTTCAAAGAAAATGTTTCAGACATCAGGAATTCTAAAGTTGCTGATGTAGTTCGCGAATTGAAAGATTTCGGAGTAAACGTTGAGGTAATCGATCCACATGCTTCTTCGGATGAATTGATTCACGAATATGGATTTGGTTTGGTTGATGGGGTAACTGGAAAATATGATGCAGCCATCCTCGCAGTAAACCACAAAGATTACATGAGCATCGAAGAGGGTTATTTCCTTGAAATTTTACATCCAGCAGGAATTGTTGCGGATATCAAGGGCGTTCTTCGTGGAAGATTCCAAAAAATCAAATACTGGAGTCTCTAAACTATGCAAACCTCAAAACCTTCTATTCTTGTAACTGGTGGCGTTGGCTATATTGGCTCACACACTGTTGTGCTGCTTCAACAGAAAGGTTTTGATGTAGTGGTTGCCGACAATTTAAGCAACTCGAACCCAGCAATTTTGCAAAGAATTGCTCAGATTTCAGGCGCCAGACCTCGGTTTTACAAAATCGATTTGTGCGACAAACAAGCTGTTCAGCAACTGTTTGAGAAAGAAAAGAGCATTGTTGCTACCATTCACTTTGCTGCTTTAAAAGCAGTTGGTGAGTCGGTAGAGAATCCTTTGCTTTATTACAAAAACAATGTGGGTTCGTTGATGACTTTGCTTGAAGTGCAGCATGAATTCGGAGTGAAAAATCTCGTTTTTTCATCCAGTTGCACAGTTTATGGGGAGCCTGATCAATTGCCAGTTACAGAAAGTTCACCTATCAAGCCGCCGCTTTCTCCTTACGGAAATACCAAGCAAATTGGCGAAGAGATTATTCGTGATCTTTCAGAAAGTAGTGAATTGCAATGTATAGCCCTTCGTTATTTTAACCCTGTTGGCGCACATCATTCTGCTTTGATCGGGGAGCTTCCCAACGGAACACCAAATAATTTGGTGCCATATATCACTCAAACAGCCATTGGAAAGCAAGCATTTCTGAAGGTATTTGGAAACGATTACAATACTACAGATGGCACCTGCGTTCGAGATTATATTCATGTTGAAGATGTTGCAGAGGCGCATGTTTCAGCGTTGAATAGATTGCTTGAAAAGCAAAACGAAAAAGCATTTGAGTTTTACAATATTGGCACCGGCAGAGGCTACACTGTTATGGAAGCCATTCTTGCTTTTGAGGCAGCATCTGGTCAGAAACTTGCCTATAAAATACAAGCACGTCGACCAGGCGACATCGAAAAGGTGTTTGCCGATACTTCTTTGTCGAATGAAGTGCTAAAATGGAAAGCCAAACGCGATATGCACGATATGATGTCATCGGCTTGGGCTTGGGAAAAAAGTCTTTCAGAAACACCTTTACCTATGAATACAAAGAAAATTCTCATCACTGGTGGAGCAGGATTTATTGGATCGCACGTGGTTCGCCGCTTTGTGAAGAATTATCCTGATTATCAAATCTTCAATCTTGATAAGCTTACCTATGCTGGTAACCTGATGAATTTGAAGGATATTGAAGAATCTGCGAATTATCGTTTTATCAAAGGCGATATCGTAGATGAAGAGTTTATTCTTGAATTGTTCGAGGAACATCAATTCGATGGCGTGGTTCACCTTGCAGCAGAATCGCATGTTGATCGCTCAATTTCTAACCCTACTGAATTTATCAAAACCAATGTTTTAGGTACGGTGAACCTTCTCAATGCTGCCCGCAAGATTTGGCACAACAACATGGAAGGTAAGCGCTTCTATCACATTTCAACTGATGAAGTATATGGCTCCTTAGGCGAAACTGGTTTTTTCACTGAAACTACTGCTTACGATCCTCGGAGCCCTTATTCATCCTCTAAGGCTTCGTCTGATCATTTGGTTCGTGCGTATTTTCATACCTACCATATGCCGGTAGTCGTATCGAATTGCTCCAATAATTATGGATCATTCCATTTTCCTGAAAAGCTTATTCCTCTAGCGATCAACAATATCAAGCATTCGCGCCCAATTCCTGTATATGGTAAAGGCGACAATATTCGAGATTGGTTGTTCGTTGAAGACCATGCATCTGCCATCGATTTGATTTTCCACAAAGGAAGAACTGGAGAAACATACAATATTGGCGGAGCCAACGAGTGGAAAAACATCGATTTGATCAACAAACTTTGTGAGATCATGGATGAGAAACTCGGACGCGAACAAGGCACTTCGGCTAAATTGATCACATTTGTAAAAGACCGCGCTGGCCATGATCAGCGCTACGCAATTGATTTTAGTAAACTCAATCAAGAATTAGGCTGGTCGCCTTCGTTGCAATTTGAAGAAGGATTGAGCAGAACCGTAGATTGGTACCTGAACAATGAAGAGTGGCTTAATGCCGTTACTTCAGGCGATTATGCGCACTACTACGAAGCTCAGTACGAAAAACGATAAGATTCTAAAATAGAATGTACAACGAGGTGCAATTTCATCCACAGGATGTTTCTCTAAAAGATTCGGTCTTCCTTATCACAGGTGGAGCTGGATTCATAGGTTCACACATTGTGGAATATCTGCTCAGTCATGGTGCCGGAAAAGTAAAGGTGTTGGATAACCTTTCTGAAGGACGGATATCCAATTTAGATCACCTCAAACACCATTCTGCCCTCGAATTTACCCAAGGTGATTGTTGCAACACGGAGCTGGTGAAGGAGTTGATGCAGGGTGTACACTATGTATCTCACCAAGCTGCATTAGGCTCTGTTCCAAGATCAATCAAAACACCACTAGCCACCAATGAAGCCAATGTTACTGGCTTTCTCAATGTTTTAAATGCAGCGCGTGAAGCGGATGTGAAACAAATGGTGTATGCAAGTTCATCGAGTGTTTATGGAGACCATCCTCAACTACCTAAAGTTGAAAATCAAACAGGGAATCTCCTTTCGCCTTATGCAGTAAGCAAGATGGTGAACGAACTTTATGCATCGGTTTTCAACCGAACTTATGGAATGCAAGTTTGTGGATTAAGATACTTTAACATTTTTGGTCCGCGTCAACGCCCTGATGGCCCTTATGCTGCTGTTATTCCATTGTTTATCAGTGCAATTCGTAGCAATCAGCCAGTTCATATCAACGGAGATGGATTGCAAACCCGCGACTTTACCTATGTTGAAAATGCTGTTCAAGCCAACATCAGAGCACTTTTCCCGAAACGAAATGATGCCATGGGGAAAGTGTACAATGTTGCTGTAAGTGAGCGTGTTACGGTTTTGAGAATGTATGAAATGCTCTGCGATTTAGGTGGTGTTGCACCGCAGGCCATCCATAGAGCTGAACGTGAAGGCGATATTCGCGATTCACTGGCCAATATCTCATCTGGTGGCGAATATTTGGGTTACAATCCCGGAGTGCGTATGGAAGAAGGACTTCGTCGTACTTTTAATTGGTTCCTCAATAACCAGTAAGAGATGGGGTGGCTCAGTAAGCTTTTTAGTTCAGAACTTCCACAGGCAGATCTTTCGGCACTGGGCACCGACATCCATTCACATTTAATCCCCGGAATCGACGATGGCTCAGTGAGCATCGAAGACAGCGTGAATTTGATCCGTGGTTTAAGGGATTTTGGTTACAAGAAACTCATCACCACGCCTCATATCATGAGCGATTTTTATCGCAATACGCCTGAAGTAATTTACAAAGGGCTTGAGGATGTGCGAGAAGCATTAAAAAAAGAACAGATCGATGTTCAACTTGAGGCTGCAGCTGAGTATTACTGCGATATGGATTTTGAGAAAAGCATAGATCGTGGAAATCTGATGACTTTTTCAGGGAAATTCATTCTGGTGGAATTGTCATATCTCAATCCCTCTGAAAATTTTGAGTCGGTTACATTCAAGTTGCAAATGCAAGGATTGACCGTGGTTCTAGCACATCCTGAGCGATATCCATATTGGTATCACAGTTTCGACAAATATGAATCACTGCGAGAAAAAGGTGTTCTTCTTCAAGTGAATTTAGCCAGCATGACTGGTCATTACGGAACCGGACCTAAACGTATTGCAGAAAGATTGATCGACAATAATCTTGTGGATATCCTCGGAACAGATACCCACAAGATGAGTCATATCGATGTCTTTAAAAGAGCGCTGAAAGAGCCGATGCTACATCGATTGCTCGATTCAGGGATGCTCATTAACGACAAGCTCTAATTAAGCGCTGGCTACTTCTGCTTCAAGAGCAATTTTCTTAACCAAACCTTGCAATACTTTGCCTGGACCTGATTCAGTGAATTTAGTTGCACCATCTTTGGCCATATTCTGAACTGTTTGTGTCCATTTTACTGGCGCTGTAAGCTGAGCAATCAGATTTTGCTTAATGGTTTCAGGATCTGATGAAGGTGCCGCATTTACGTTTTGGTAAATCGGGCAAGCGGGAATATTGAATTGGGTTGCAGCAATTGCAGCGGCTAATTCCTGTCGAGCTGGCTCCATCAAAGGCGAATGGAAAGCTCCACCCACTTGAAGTGGCAATGCACGCTTAGCACCTGCTGCTTTCATCAACTCGCAAGCAATCTCAATTCCTTTGATGCTTCCAGAAATCACCAGCTGACCTGGGCAGTTGTAATTTGCTGCCACAACGATTTCTTCTGTAATTCCTGCACAAATCTCTTCCACCTTTTCGTCTGGAAGTCCTAGAATAGCAGCCATTGTACCTGGATTCTGATCACAGGCTTTTTGCATGGCCAATGCACGCTTGTAAACCAATTGAAGTGCATCTTCGAACGAAAGACACTGGTTGGCTACCAATGCCGAAAATTCACCCAAAGAATGCCCCGCCACCATCTCAGGCTTGAATTCTGATGAACATTTTGCCACAATTACCGAATGCAGAAAAACTGCTGGCTGGGTTACTTTGGTTTGACGAAGATCCTCATCGTTTGTACCGAACATTAAATCGGTGATCCTAAAACCTAAAATGCCGTTGGCTTGCTCAAATAGTGTTTTTGCAATGGTGTGATTCTCATAAAGATCCTTGCCCATTCCTGCGAATTGAGCACCCTGTCCGGGAAAAATGTATGCCTGCATAGAATTGAATTTGCATGTTAATTGGCGAAAAATAAATTAATTTATCGCTTTGAATTACATTTACCTCTTGAAATTAATCCCAACGGTAAAATATTAAGTAACCAAGTCCGTTTTCAACCACATGAATTTAACCTTACGGTTTCAGTCGTTATTCTTGCTTTCGCTTCTGTTGTTTACAAGTGCAGAGGGCTTTGCTCAAATCGGCGGACAAAATATTTATCGTTTCCTCAACCTCCCAAATTCTTCTCGAGTGCTTGGTTTAGGTGGTGAAGCACTTACGCAACGTGATGAAGATGTAAGTTTAGCCTACCAAAATCCTGCTTTGCTCAATCCTTTAATGGACAAACGTGTCTTGTTGAGCTTCAACGATTATTTTGCAGGAATCAATTATGGATATGCAGCTTACGGTTTCAAACTTGGGAAATTCGGAATGGCTCATGCTGGAATGAACTACGTAAACTACGGTACATTCGATCAAGCAGATAATACTGGTGAAATCACTGGAACTTTTACAGCTGGCGAATACTGCTTAACCACCGGAGTGAGTAAATCAATCGATTCCTTGTTCAATATTGGAGTGAACCTCAAAACTATTTTTTCGTCGCTCGAACAATACAATTCGTTCGGTATGGCCGTGGATATTGGAGGTTCATACAAGAGTCGAAGCAAATTGTTTGAAGCAGGTTTGGTTTTTCGAAATGTAGGATATCAATTTAGCTCCTACACTTCAGGCAATCGCGAGCCGCTTCCATTCGAGATTGTTGCTGGTATTTCCGGAAAATTTGAACATGTTCCATTGAAACTTTCACTTGTTGCTCACAATTTACAGCAGCCTGATTTGACCTACCGTGATCCGAAAACCCCTGAAGAGACCATCGATCCTCTCTCGGGCGACACCATTGTGAATAAGATTGGTTTTGGGAATAAGGTAATGCGCCACGCAATAGTTGGTGCCGAATTTAATATTACCAAAGGGCTTTCCTTCCGTGTTGGATACAATTATCAGCGTCGCCAAGAAATGAAAGTTGCCAGTAAAATTGGGACTGTTGGAATTTCCTGGGGGCTCGGTATAAAAATTTATAAGTTTCAACTTGCATATGCCCGTTCTGCTTACCATCTTGCCGGCTCACCAAACCAGATAACGGTATCTGCCAAATTATCTGAGTTTTACAGAAAGCAGTAATGCCTGAACGCAAGATTACCATTGCCATCGACGGATATTCTTCCTGCGGGAAATCAACCATCGCTCGCGCTATTGCAGCCAAGTTATCTTACAATTATGTTGATACTGGTGCAATGTATCGCTCTGTTACTTTGTATGCTCTACGAAATGGATTAATCAACGGGCGCACTTTGGATATCGATGGACTGATCGATCAATTGGAAGACATTTTCATCGAATTCAAGTTCAACCAAGAAACCAAGACTTCTGAGATTTTATTGAATGGTGAAAATGTGGAGGTCTTTATTCGTCAAATGGATGTGAATGATTGGGT
>CAMCXT010000056.1 GCA_945883545.1 Chitinophaga pinensis
ATCACCACTACATCGTAATGCGATTTCAACTCCCCGGAAGGGACAGATTGAAAATAACCCACAGGATTTACGACCTCATTTTCCATCAATCTTGAAACAGATTGAACCGAAAAGAGTTCATTTGCAATCGAATTCACAAGCCTTTTTCAGGTTTTGAACAATTCATCAACACAATCGTTTTGTCTAGACTATGAAAGTATCTGTCTTCAGGAAAGAGCGCTTCAATGCCGCACACCGCTTGTTCAATCCAAAATGGGACGAACAGAAGAACTTCGAGGTGTTCGGTAAATGCAGTTATCCAAATTACCATGGCCACAACTACGACTTGATCGTTGAGGTGAAAGGAGAAACGGATCCGGAAACAGGTTACGTGATCGACATGAAGGTACTCAGCACTATCGTTAAAGCTGAGGTTACCGAACGTTACGATCACCGCAACCTAAATCTTGATCTGGAGGAATTCAAAAACCTCAATCCAACTGCCGAAAACATAGCAGTTGTAATCTGGAACCGACTCAGAAGCAAGCTAGAAGCCAAATACGAACTCAGCATCAGACTTTATGAAACCGAACGAAATTTTGTTGAATACAACGGACAATGATACCCTCTTGATCGACCTGATTGGTGATGAACACATCAGCACATCGGTCGACACCCCACTTCGCGCAGACGCATTCGAGTTAAGCGACAAGGAAAAAATTGCGCGCATCGAACACCATTTCCGCGAAATCATGCTCACTTTGGGTCTCGATCTCAACGATGACAGCCTAAACGGCACGCCCAAACGTGTGGCAAAAATGTACGTGCAGGAAATTTTTTCGGGTCTTAATCCAGACAACAAACCGAAAATTGCGCTGTTCGAGAACAAGTACAAGTACAAAGAAATGTTGGTGGAGAAAGACATCACTTTCTACTCAAACTGCGAGCACCACTTTGTTCCGATCATCGGAAAGGCTCACGTAGCCTACATTGCGAACGGAAGTGTAATTGGCTTGAGTAAGATCAACCGCATCGTGCAGTATTTCGCAAAACGTCCGCAAGTGCAAGAAAGACTCACGGTACAAATTGCCGATGAACTTAAGCGCGCTCTCGGAACCGAAGATGTTGCTGTGGTAATTGACGCTGTGCATTTGTGCGTTTCATCGCGCGGTGTGGAAGACATTAATTCGAAAACAGTAACCTCGCACTTCAGCGGAAAGTTTTCTGAAGAAGCCACCAAATCGGAGTTTTTCACTTACCTCGGACTCGACTAAATGAGAAATTACTTGATAGCCGGAGGAAGTTCCGGAATTGGGAAAGCACTCACAGAACAACTGCTCTCAGAAGGCCACACGGTTTACGTTTTGGCTCGTTCAGCGCGCGATTTGGAATCGAACCCCAATTTACATTTCATCGAAACCGATTTTAGCCTTGCAGCTCCAGTTATTACTGGTCTCCCAGAAGAAATTCACGGTTTGGCTTATTGCCCAGGAAGCATCCAATTGGCACCTTTCCATCGAATGAAGGAAGACTTATTCATCAACGACTTTAGAATCAATGTCCTTGGTGCAGTTTGTCTGGTGCAAGCGGCCCTTCCGGCATTGAAAAAAGCGGGTCAATCATCTGTTTTGTTTTTCAGTACTGTGGCAGTACAAACAGGGATGCCTTTTCACGCATCGATAGCAGCCGCCAAAGGTGCAATCGAAGGTTTAACGCGTTCTCTTGCAGCCGAATATGCCGCTTCAGGCATTCGTGTAAATGCAATCGCACCATCGCTTACCCAAACACCATTGGCCGAAAAATTACTGAGCACTCCCGAAAAGATAGATGCTTCAAACAAGCGCCATCCAATTGGTAGAGTAGGGCAGCCAGAAGAATTGGCGGCTTTAGCAGCACTGCTTCTGAGTGAAAAAGGATCTTGGATAACTGGGCAAATCCTGCACGCCGATGGCGGAATGGGAAGCCTGAAACTGATTGCTTAATGAAACATTTTTCTGCCGAAACCATCTCTAGTCTCGACGACCGTTTCCGCCGAAATCTCATCAATTCGTTGCATGGCGTTCGTCCTGCTTTGTTGATCGGCACAGCTTCTTCCACTGGAAATCAGAATTTGGCTGTGTTTAGTCAGGTGTTGCACATCGGCGCCAATCCACCACTCACAGGAATCCTGTTTCGCCCCGATTCTGTGGATCGACACACACTAACCAACATCCGAGAAACCGGATTTTTCACCATCAACACAGCTACAACCGCAATGGCTGAGCAGGTGCACCAAACCAGTGCACGTTATCCTGATGGCGTTTCAGAATTTGAACAAACAGGATTAACACCAGCCATCACCAACGGTTTTCAGGCGCCTTTTGTGGCTGAATCGCCTGTGAAAATCGCGCTTCAACTTGCCGAAGAACATCCCATCGAACGCAATGGAACCATCCTCGTGATTGGACAAATCTTGCACATTTTTCTTCGGGAAGATATTCTCGAAGAGGATGGTTTTGTAGCGCACCAAAAAGCAGACAGTCTCGCCGTGGCAGGATTGGACGCGTATTTTGGACTTCAAAACGGACAACGTTTCTCCTACGCAAAGCCCGATCAGCCCATTCGTAAAACTATCCTTTAAAGATGCAGTCAGTAAGCATTTTTTGGTTCCGTCGCGACCTTCGACTCGAAGACAATGCAGGTCTTTACCATGCGTTGAAAAGCGGATTTCCAGTGTTGCCAATTTTTATCTTCGACCGCAGCATTCTCGATCGTTTGGAAGATGATGACGATGCGCGGGTAACTTTCATCCATGGAGAAATTGAAAGGCTTAACCAAGAATTGCGTGCGCTCGGTTCTGGCATCAAGACTTTTTATGGATTTCCTGCCGATTGCTTCAAATCGCTCTGCTCACAATACAAAGTGGAAGCGGTTTACACCAACCACGACTACGAACCTTATGCAGCCGATCGCGACCGTGCTATCGATACAATCTTGGCGCAAAACGGAGCGAATTTGCTCACTTTCAAAGACCAAGTGATCTTCGAAAAGTCGGAAGTGGTAAAGGATAACGGAGAGCCTTACACGGTTTTCACACCTTATTCTAGGAAGTGGAAAGCCAAGTTGAACGACTATTACCTGAAGGCTTATCCGACCGAAAAGTACTTCCATAATTTCCACAAGTGGGATGGAAGCGCCGTGCAAACCTTGGAAGAAATGGGCTTCAAAAAGTCGTCCATCGAAATTCCAGCACGCGCGCTCAACCTCGATATTGTGAAGAATTACAAGGATAAACGCGATATTCCATCGGTTCGTGGAACTACACGGTTGAGCGTTCACTTAAGATTCGGTACTGTGTCGATTCGAATGCTTGCCCGAGAAGCGCAGCACACCAGCGAAACGTGGCTGAACGAGCTGATTTGGCGAGATTTCTACCAGATGATCCTTGCGAATTTTCCTTCTGTGAATGGATCTGCATTCAAACCGCAATACGATCGAATTCAATGGCGCGATGATGCCGAATCTTTCAAGAAATGGTGCGAAGGAAAAACCGGATATCCCATTGTTGATGCAGGAATGCGCGAGTTGGCTCAAACTGGCTTCATGCACAACCGCGTGAGGATGATCGTGGCAAGCTTCCTCACCAAACATTTGCTCATCGATTGGCGATTGGGTGAAGCTTGGTTTGCCCGGAAATTGCTCGATTTTGATCTGGCTTCCAACAATGGTGGTTGGCAGTGGGCTTCAGGCTCAGGCTGTGATGCGGCGCCATATTTTCGGGTGTTTAATCCAGCGCTTCAAACCGAGAAATTCGATCCGCAAGGCATCTACATCAGAAAATGGGTGCCCGAATTCAACGATCCTTGGAAGTACATGAAGCCCATCGTTGACCACAAAATGGCGCGCGACAGAGCCATTGCAACTTACAAAGCAGCACTCGGTAACGCCGAAGAATGAAAGGAGTTAAGAAGCAACATCTGCCCGATAAGATTTGTGCAGCCTGCGGAAAACCTTTCTCCTGGCGAAAAAAGTGGGAGCGCGACTGGGACCAAGTGAAATTCTGTTCCGACCGCTGCCGGAAATCTAAATCTTAAGTTCGAATATGGCGAAGAAAATCCTCCTTTGGTACCGCAACGATCTCAGAATCAGCGACCATGAAGCACTTCATGAAGCAGTAACTTCGGGTGCAGAAATCCTTCCCGTTTACGTCGATCATCCAACCGATTACAGTCAATACCTTCCCGGAAATCCCGAAATACCAGGCTTCAGAAGAAAATTTCAACTCGAATCGCTGCAGAATCTCGATCAACAATGGCGCAGTTGGAACACGTCGCTCATTGTTTTGCCGGGCAAGCCGGAAGATGTTATCCCGGAATTGTGCAGCAAATACAGTATCGATGAGGTTTTCCTGCAAGCTGAAAAAGCGCATGACGAGAGCCAGCAACAAAGGAAGCTGGAGCGGAATCTTTCAGCCATTCAGGTTCCATGGAAGTATTTCTATGGCGCTTCGATGATTCATCCCGACGATCTTCCGTTTGATCTTCACGACCTTCCCGACATTTTTACGCAATACCGAAAGCGTGTCGAAGCCCGATTGAAAATCCGTGATTGCTTCCCAACACCAACAAAAGTTGAGGTGGTTCCTCATCAAGAATCGGAGTTTGTTCCGCAGTTCCCTGATGCGCAATTAGATCCTAGGTGTGCACTTACTTTCCAAGGTGGAGAAACAGAAGCCCAGAAAAGGCTGCACAGCTATCTTTGGGAATCCGACAGTTTACGCAATTACAAAGAAACCCGAAATGGCCTCATTGGCGCCGATTATTCATCGAAGTTCAGTGCTTGGTTGGCAAACGGAAGCCTCTCCGCCCGGCAGGTTTTCCACGAAGTGAAAAAATACGAAGCCAGCCGCATCGCAAACGACAGCACCTATTGGTTGATTTTCGAACTCTTATGGCGCGACTATTTCCGCTTGGTGATGGAGAAATTCGGTACCGATCTGTTCTCGCTCGAAGGCATCACAGCCCGAAAACAGAAGCAACCTCAAGGTCTCGACATCGTGAAATTCCATAAGTGGATTGATGGAAAAACGGGCAACAGATTTATCGATGCCAACATGATCGAACTGAAGCGCACCGGCTTTATGAGCAACCGCGGTCGACAGAATGTGGCGAGTTATTTTGTGCACGACCTCGGCATGGATTGGCGCTTGGGTGCTTGGTATTTCGAAGCCGTTTTACTCGATTATGACGTGTATTCGAATTGGGGAAATTGGGCTTATGTGGCGGGCGTTGGGAATGATCCGCGCGAAAACCGCTACTTCAATACTGCTCGTCAGGCCGACATGTACGATGCCGATGGTGCATACCGCAAGCTGTGGCTCGATTGAGTTATCTTCGGCACCTGAATCATGAACCAAGATTTGCTGTTTTATACCGAAATGCTTGCTGCCGCAGTGGCGCTGATCGGTGTTTGGCTCACTTCAAGGAAACAATTGCATGGCTGGACATTGGGCCTTGTTGGTTCGATCATTTACACCGCAATATTCTTTGTATCGGGTTTGTATGCCGAATCTGTTTTGCAGATTTTTTACGCATTCATGGGCGTTTACGGATGGTTGAAATGGAAAAATGAGACATCTCCAGACGAAACTTCTGTGAAAAGAATGCCGCTTCGCATGTTCCTAATTTCTGTACTGACGACTTCCGCACTGAGCCTTCTAGCTGGCGCTTTTCTAGACCGATTTTCCGATTCAACAGTGCCTTACTTAGATGCTTCCTTGGCTGCTGCTGGATTGGTCATCACACTTTTAATGGCGCAGCGTTTTGTAGAAAATTGGTTGGCTTGGATCGTTGTAGATTTGGTTTCAGCAGCGCTGTATTTTTACCGTGAACTGCACATCACAGCTGTAGTTTATCTGTTTTTTACTGCGATGGCCTTGTATGGTTATTTTCATTGGAAACGCGAACTTCGAGCAGCGTGAAAAAAATAGCCATCACCGGACCTGAATCAACAGGAAAGTCGAGTATTTGCGAAGCCTTGCAATTGCACTTCGGAGGCGTTGTGGTTCCCGAATTTGCTAGAGAATTTTTGAGCAACAAGTCCGATCGTTACACATTTGAGGATGTTGAATTCATGGCGCGTGAACAACTCAAACGCGAGCAATCAGCATTCGATGCGCAACATAAATTTCTTTTCTGCGACACCGATCTTTTGGTGATGCGGATTTGGATGGAACATGTTTTTGGGAAGTGTCCTCAATGGATTATCGAAGAATCTCAAGGAAAGCATTACGATTTCACGCTTTTGATGGACATCGATTTGCCTTGGGAAGACGATCCATTGCGCGAGCATCCGCACCAGCGAGAAGTGTTGTTTCAGAAATATTTGGAAGTACTTCAGCAATCAAAACGACCGTTTGCCATTGTTCGCGGAAACGGCGATGATCGAATCCAAAATGCTATTCAGCTGATTCGAGATTTGTAAGTCTATCGCTTGAACAAACCGTATTTAAGGATGCAGTAAATCGCTCTGAATCCATCCTTCCAGCCAATCTTTTTTCCCTCTTCGTAAGTTCTTCCGTAATAGGAAATCCCCACTTCATACATTCTGATTTTTGGAATTCGGCTGATTTTCGCGGTGATTTCTGGTTCGAATCCAAAACGCTTCTCCTTCAACTTGATGCCTTGTATCATCTTCGTATTGAAGAGCTTATAACAAGTTTCCATGTCGGTGAGGTTCTTGTCAGAAAACATGTTCGACATTGTAGTCAAGAATTTGTTCCCGATCGTATGCCAGAAAAACAAGATCCTGTGTGGGTTTCCTCCAATGAATCTAGAACCATAAACAACATCTGCGAATCCATCCAAAACGGGCATCAACAGCTTGTTGTATTCTTTGGGATCGTATTCTAAGTCGGCATCTTGAATAATCAAAAACTCACCTGTTGCCTTACTAATTCCAGTGTGAAGTGCAGCACCTTTTCCTTGATTCACTTCATGTTTGAAGTACTGAATTTCGAGGTCGGGATTTTCGCTCATGTAACGCTGAATCGCATCTTCGGTAGCGTCTTTGGAGCAATCATTTACGATAATTACCTCTTTCGATATTCCTTGAGCCAAGTTCACCGCCTTCACTTTGTTGAGAATTAGGTGAATAGTAGCTGCTTCGTTGTATGCAGGAATAACGATCGATAATTTCTTGATTTCCATATCAGGCATTGTATTCAGGATCTATACGCCCGAATCAGGCTGCAAACATAGTGATTCCGCGCGTGTTTTCTTTAAAGCGCTAGTTCAACGGCTGGGTCCCAGTAATGGTGCTGGAAATTTTGAACTTGATCTTCGTTCACCACAATGCCTTCTTTTTCAAGTGCTTGCTGCATGCTTTCTGGCGGATTGAAATGGAACTTCCCAGTTAATTGTCCGTTTCTGTTCAACACCCGATGCGCGGGTACATATTCTTTTTGATGATGAGATGCATTCATCGCCCAACCAACAGTTCTAGCCGAGCTTCCAATACCCAAATACCTTGCAATAGCGCCATAGCTCGTTACTTTTCCTTCAGGAATCTGCCGAACTACTTGGAAAACAAGGTCGAAAAAGTCTTGTTGATTGCGTTTGTCTTTCATGGTCGATAACTGATCAGCTTGATCGGAAATCCTTTCGCCCGAAACATCATTTCATAATAGGTTCTGATTTTCACCAGTTCATCGTCTGGAAAATCTCTGTCAATATCGTCGCTGTTACGAACGATTTCATAGTTATTCTCTTGGATCGTTTCCAAGGTGAATTGGTAGTTGAAATCGGAGTCGGTTTTGAGATGAATCAAACCTCCAGGCTGCAGCAATTGTTTGTATCGTTCGCTGCTATCCTTGCTAGTAAGGCGTTTTCGTGCATTGCCTTTTTTGGGTTTCGGGTCTGGAAACGTTACCCAAACTTCCGCCAGTTCGCCAGGAGCAAAGAAATTTAAAATCCGATCAGCTTGGGTGCGCAGAAATCCCACATTGTCCATCCCGTCTTCTAAGGCAGTCTTCGCACCACGCCACATCCGATTCCCTTTAAGATCTAGGCCAATGTAATTCCTGTCGGGATGGATTTTCGCCAAACCAACTGTGTATTCCCCTTTTCCGCAGCCAACTTCGAGCGTGATAGGTTGATTGTTTTTAAAGAAATCGGTGTTCCATTTTCCTTTCAAAGGATGGTCATAGTCTTCTTCAGAATACATGAATTGAACAACGTGTTCGAATGTATCGAGCTCTGCAAAATGTTGGAGTTTATTCTTCCCCATAATAGATTTACCAGTTTTTGTCGATTGGTCGGATAATGATTTCTTCTGTCCAGCAATTGGCGGGCTGTTCCAAGATGGCTTCAATCATTTTTGCCACATCTTCAGGCTGAACAAAATCGGCGCGTGGCACTTCCATTCCATCCCAACTAGAAGTATTCACCGAACCCGGAATGATGCGTGTGATGGTTACTCCGAAATCCCTCATTTCATCAGCCACAAGCGAAGCCCAAGTGTCGAGCATTGTTTTGGCTAAGGTATAAGCCGTTGCATTGGCTCGGGGTGTTTTGGTCACGATCGAACCAATAATGATCACCTTTCCGCGGCGCTGTTTTTTCATTTCAGGCAACCAGAATTTCAAGGTGTTGAAGGTCTGCCAGAAATTTTCTTGCAGCATTTTTTCGATCGCAGCTTGATCGGTCTCCGAAGGAAATCCACCATCGAAAATCCCGGCGTTTAATATGAAAACATCAGGAAGTCCGGTGGATGCCGCAAGTGTTTCATTCAACTTGAGCACATCCTCGGCTTGCCGTAAATCGCCTTTTAACAATACTGGATTAGTCGGAAGTTGCTCCAACAAACTGTCTAAATTCTTGCTTTCCCGCGCTATAAAAGCGGGCGAATATCCTTTTGCGGCCAAGCCGAGACAAACAGAACGGCCAATTCCGCGCGTCACTCCGGTGATCAATGCTACCATTCCGCAAATGTACCCAAGGAAGCTTAACTTGCGGCATGTCTGCACCGCATCGGCCCACGATTCTTGTTGCACCACTTGATTGGGGCATGGGCCACGCCACACGCTGCATTCCGATCATTCAAAAACTACAGCAGCAAGGCGCGATGGTCGTTGTTGCTTGTCCGTCGGCACTCGAAACGCGGCTTCGCAGTTCCATTTCGGACGTTTCATTTGTTTCCCTCCGGGGATATGAGATCCGTTACCACCGCCATCTTCCCGTTTGGTTTTCGGTGGTTCTGCAAGCCCGGAAAATCCATAGATCCATCCATTCCGAACACCAATGGATTTTGGAGAATGCTTCAAAACAGGGAATTCAACAGATCATTTCTGATAACCGCTACGGACTTTGGCATCCCGACATTCCATCGGTCTTGATCACCCACCAACTCCAGCCGATAGCTCCGTTCGGTGGAAGAATCGCTGCCCGTGTGGTGAAGTATTTCATGCGAAAACTGCTGAAGAACTTCACTGAAATCCATGTGCCCGATCACGAAGGTCCAAATCGTATAAGTGGAAAGCTCAGTGAACCTTTCGACGGACTGCCACCTGTGAAATTTATTGGTCCACTTTCACGCTTCACTCAACGATTGGAAGTTCTCACTCAGCCACGAACGATGTTGGCGATTCTTTCAGGACCAGAGCCGCATTACAGTCGATTTTTCCACGACATGATGTTCCTAGCAGAAAAGGAGAATCGAAGATTCAAGGCACTCGGTTGGAAGGTTCCAGAAGGAGCCACTGAAGATGAAGTATTGCTTAATCTTTCGGATGAGGAATTCGCCACTGAAGTTTCAAAGGCAGAAAAGATTGTTTGTTCGGCGGGCTATTCAACACTTTGCGATCTTGTAGCATTGGGAAAGCGTGCTGAAGTTTTTCCCACCAAAGGCCAAACCGAGCAGCAGTATTTGGCAGTGAGATGGATGGCGGAATAATGCAATTGCAAATTCGCTTTTTACGGAATGGGCATTTATAAGTCAACGAGCCTTTATGATCATCTGTGGATTCAATAACTTAGCAAAATATTCTAAGATCCTTTAAAACCAATTTCATATGGAAAGCGAATCGATCAACTTCAACGCTCTTTTACCTGTCAAGTTTAAATATGCAGGTTATGTGGTAGCTTGTTCGGCATTCTTGGCTGCTGCATTAATCAATGTCACAGGTTCGATGGACAACTTTGAAAAACACACCTTTTTATTTACAGCAATTCGTTGTTTGATCTTAGCGGGCTTGTTTTTGGTTGCTGTAAGCAGAGATAAAGTTGAGGATGAATTGGTGGGTTTGATTCGACTGAAAGCTTTTGAGCTGTCTTTTCGTTGGGGTGTTTTGTATGTAATTGTAGATTCTATATTGCCTATGGCAGGAATCGGCATGAGTGGATTTTCACTAGTCTTGAGTATGTTAATTCTGTATTTGCTTGTTTTTAATTCTAAAAAGAAACAAATGCAATGAAAAATGCTCTTCGTTTGGCGAGGGCTCAGAATAACATGACCCAGCAAGAGCTCGCAGATAAAATTGGAGTATCAAGGCAAACTATTAATTCGATTGAAACAGGACGATATGTTCCATCCACAGTTTTGGCGTTGAAACTAGCCAAAATGCTTAGCTCGCAGGTGGAGGCGCTTTTTCAAATAGAAGAGTCTGATTAATTTAGAAAAAAAGTAAAGAATACTTGTCATTATGTAAAGTGTAGTTTACATTTGTCCAATAAATGTAAACCTATGAAGTACTTTGCAGCAGGCCTAGTGAGTGCCTTTTTGTTCGTTTTTCTGATTGCTTTCAAATCTGGAGTGTATGAAGTTAGTAAGTCAACCGCTGATGTTGAACAGGAAGAAGGCGTATATGTATTCTATAGATCTAAACCAGTAGCCAATTACGAATATGTTGGCACCTATAAAATAGGTATGGTTTGGGACGACAAGCCCAGTCTATTGTTCAATAAACTAGTAAGGAAAACCAAAGAAAAATTCCCTTCGGCCGACGGTATAATTATCGCCAACGATATGGGTAAATGCGATGCCATTAAATTTAAATAACTAACCCACCTTTAATATTCTCAAAAATGAAAAAACAACTCATCCTCATCACACTTGGTTTGTTCTCTGTTTTGGCACTGCCCTCTTGTAAAAAAGAAGGTTGTACCGATGGCAGTGCAGATAATTTCAATGCAGATGCCGATAGTGACGATGGAACATGTTCTTACAGTGCTAGTGTTAATTTCTGGTACAATCAACAAACGTCACAAAATCTTTTGGCTGACGATATCATCAGCCTGACCTTTTACATTGACAATCAGGTAATCGGTTCTTATGCATCAAACGTGTTTTTCAATTCTTCGCCAGATTGTGGTCAATCATCTGTAGTTTCTAAAACGTTCGATTTAGGCAAGTCAAAAACCAAAACGGCAAGCTACAAAGTCATTGACGATATCGGCGATGAAATCTGGACTGGCACGGTTACTTTCGATGCTTCTGTAGGATGTACTAATTATAATTTGACATACTAGTAAAATCATCATTTTTATAAAATAGGGTTTATCATTTAGGCTGGGATGCATTTGCATTTCAGCCTAAATATTTTCATCCAATTCAAGAAATGCCCCAAGTCGATAAAGTGGTATGTCGGTTACCCAATCGTTTATTTCGTAAAGCTTCAAAGAAGTTCTTACACAGATTTTGGGCTTGTATTTTTGGCTATACACCCATAAACTTTTGGCTTGTAAGCTTGTGCCTGATTTCACTTCAATTGGGATGATATGAATGCCTTTTTGAATAACAAAATCAACCTCCGCCTGAGCATTTTCTGGACGCCAATAGAATGGGATTAGTTCGTTTACTAAGAGTTGTTGTAGAACAAATTGTTCTGTGAGCACGCCTTTAAACTCTGTGAATAAGGAGTTTCCGTTCAGCAAAATTTGTTCTGGTATTTGAGCTAGTGCGCCAAGAAGTCCCACATCCACAAAATAGAGCTTGAAGTCATTCCAATCAGCATATGCTGTGAGTGGGATTCCGCTTTTTGTAATTCGAGTTATTTTATGAATCAAACCTGCATCTTTAAGCCATTCCAAAGCCAATTCAAAATCTTTGGCTCTTGCTCCTGGTCGCAATACATTGAAAATAAATTTTGAGTTTTCTTTAGACAATTGACTCACAATAGAGTTCCATATCAGCCGAATTCTCGGCAATAAGTTAATTGGTGCATGTTTCGAAAAATCATTTTCATAAGCACTTAATATCTCACTTTGCAATTTTCGAATCTCTGATAAACTTGCTCCTTGAGAATACAATTTAACGGCCTCTGGCATACCTCCAACAAAGAGATAACTTTTTAATAGCTCGATATATTTCGTTTCAAAAGCTTCGATGAGCGTTTCATTGTTCGCTTTTAAACTGTCGATAAGCTGTGAATGACCTGTTGCTAGAAGAAATTCAGTAAAGCTAAAAGGTTGCAACGACATAAATTCAACCTTCCCAACAGGGAAAGAAACACCTTGATGTATTGAAACTCCAAGAAGCGAGCCTGCTGCCAGAATATATGTTTCCGGAAGCTCTTCATGAAAATACTTGAGGCTCGTTATAGCCAATGGACAAGCTTGAATCTCATCTAAAATGATTAAGCATGTTTTTGGATAAATTTGAAATCCAGCTATAATCGACATGCCCTTCAACAAAATCTCGGGTTGCAAGCTTCGCTCAAATAGTTTTCTGAGTTCCTGTTGATTTTCAAAATTGAAGTAAGCGGTTTGTTCAAATTCGGTTTGTCCAAACGACTTCATCAACCAAGTTTTACCAACTTGCCTAGCACCCTGAATGATCAGTGGCTTTCTGGTTTGCTTGGTTTTCCAAGCCTGTAGTGTTAAAAGAGCCGTTCTTTTCATAGGATTTCTTTGTTCAAAGATACATCTTCGTCCTTAAAAGTGTATGCCCGCCACATTTTTACGTACGTAAAAGTGATGTAGGCATGCGCTTTTACCGACATGAATTATTTAGACCAAAAGAAGGCTCTTGAAAAACAGTGCAAATTGAAAATGAATTATAGTGTAATTTCAAAATAGAGGTTGGTCTAACCGTTAAAATCACAAGTGAAGCAAAGCTTTTTAATTTTTTCGACTTTGCTTAAAGATTAGATTCTACTGATTGAATTAATGGTTTGTTAACCCTCAGCTTTTTAATTCATTCTCACTCACAGATTTCACTCCGACATTCTCCTTGATTTGGAAAGTAAATTCGAGACAAACGCACATCGAATTTTTACAAATACGATATCAAAAAAAATCCCCGCTCCGGAGGGATACCGAAGCGAGGATTTTAATTCTCCCACAAACCAACATTGGGTAATCTGGCAGCTTATTTAACTAAGCGAATAATTTGGCTGCCATTTTCGTTAGCAATGATCACCTGATAAATTCCACGTGCCAATTCTGAAGCGTCGAATAAATAGGTTGAATTGTTTGCCATTACACGAATTTGCTGGTTGCGGATTACACGTCCTGCAGCATCCATGATTTGGAAATTAAAGTCTGAATCATTTTCCAATCCTTCGAAGCTCACAATTGTGTAGTCTTCTACTGGATTCGGGAAAGCTGAAATAGCCAAGGATGCATCAGGTGTTGAAGAGTTATCCATTTGAGCAAAACGAGCTGAAGAAGTTCCACAACCATTGTTCAATACAACTACTGCATCTACATCATAACCATCAGCAGAGCCATTGAATTTATTCGAACTGATTGGTGAAGCATCTTGTATTTTGATGTACTGAGCGTAATTTACGACGTCAAGATCAATTTCTCCATCTAAACAAATTTCACCGAGTAAAGTCCAATTTTCATTGTCCATCGAAACACTTACAAGTGCTTTCTCAGGGTAATTGTTGCAGCTTGGGTTTCCGAAAGAAGTTTCAGTAACACGCAGGTCATTTCCTGGCTGATTAAACACAACGAAATCGAATTTTCCTACCAAAGTACCACCGAAACCAAGTGCAGTAAAGTTGATGTTGTTGTTGTTTTCTGGAGTTCCAAGTGCATTTGCTGGATTGTTTCTTGGTGCACCAACAGGTGTTGTGTTTTTACGGTTGCCTGGTGTGAAAGAAACAATTTCCTGAAGCGAACATGCAACTAAACCATCATCGGTTAAGTTGATTGCAGCTCCATTGAGGCATGAAATACCGTTTACATCATAACCATCATCGTTGGCAGAGAAAGAACTGCGTTCAGATGCATCTACGATACGGATAAAAGCAGCCCAAGAAAGTGGACCTAGATCAACATTTCCGTCACGACAAACACGACCACAGTAAACGAAATCTGAACCATTTTGTGATGCAAAAACATCGGCAGATTCAGGATAGCTTGCGCAAGTTGGATAATTCCAAGTAGCTTCATTAATCTGAACATCAGCGCCAGGACCATTCGCAATTGGATAATCGAACCCAAGTGTGATTGAACCACCAAATCCTAAAGAAGTAAAGTTAACTGTTCCTGTAACAACTGGTTCTGCTTCGCCAAGTGCGTTTGCTGTATTGCTTCTATCAGAAGAAACAGAAGTTCCGTCTAAACGATCTCCTTGTTCGAAAGAAATAACCTGAGTTGCAAAACATGGAGTGTACACAAATGCGCCATGGAGACACTCTACAGCATCTACATCAAATCCATCGTTAAATTGACCAGATGATGCCGGAGTAGTTAAGTCAACGATGCGAACAAATTGAATGTAACTAGAAAATGCAGTTCCGAAATCAACTTCACCGTCCTGAGAAATTTCTCCGACAGGGGTATAACCAAGACCATCTTGAGAAACCTCGATGCGCGAACGCTCGTTATTTGCACCAATTGAAGATTCCCAAATTCTGATGTCGGCACCTGGACCATTTGCAATACGTTCAGCAAAAGCGATCTCAATTGCTCCTCCATAACCCAATGACACAAAATTCTGAACTGGGGCATCGATTACTGGCGATTGACCATCTGGAGCGCCGAGTGCATTTGTTGAAATTGAACGCTCTGGTCTAACAGCAGTTCCATTTCCATTCAAACCAGCAGTGTAGCTTAACACTTCTGTTGCAAAACATCCTGGAGGCTCTGGCTGCACTTTAATAGTTTTCTCGCATACATCTTCGTAGCAATAGTTGTCGTTTGCTGCGAAACGGATAGTGTAAACGCCTAGTTGTGACTCCGTTGGTGTCCAGCTAAATGTTGCATTCAATGGATTGCCTGCAATAGGAGTTAAAGTTGCGCCTTCAGGAAGATTAGCAGACAACGTTACAGTTTGATCTGAATCAGCATCCGTTGCGTTAAAAGTGAAAGTTCTTGTTTGGCCAGGAACAACGCGAATTGTATCGGAAGGATTACATCCAGATGAGGAAGTTAACACTGGAGGTACACTCTGATAAACATCGCAGCATTCGATTGTTAAATCGTAAAGAACTGGAGATGCAAATGTTTCAGTTGAACGGAATAAACTTGTTCTGATTTCAACAAAACGACCGGTAACTCCAGCACAACAAAAAGATTCTCCTTTTTCAACTTCAACAAACGGATAATTACCAAGTGTTAATTCGCTATCAGATGCGCGAACTTCTACACGAATTCCTGTCTCAAGTGGAAGACTGTCTGTCCACATAACACGACCCCATTTTTTTCCTGTGGTTCCACCATCATGAACAGTTGTCCAAGATCCTGAAGGCTTCGTGCAGTTAACAACAACAAAACCAGTCATATCACTGTAATTATATGGTGTTGCACCCGGTCCTAAATCGATCGATAGATCAACAGCACCTATTGGGAATCCACCACCACCAATAGGGCCAGCGTTTGGATCAATTCGTTTAATTGTATTAGAATTTAGACAGGTTGCCCAAACTTTACCATTTGCATCAACAGCAACACCGGTTGGTGCAAAACCACCAAGCTCAACGTTTCCAACATAAGTTCCATCGGTGCGCAAGTGCCCAACAGTTGTTGTATTATTAATAAGCGAATGTGCTACCCAAACGTTTCCAACAGCATCAACTGCTACACCTTGTGAGTGGAAATTTCCATGTGCATAAACTCCTAGTAATTCTCCGCTTGGAGAAATTTTCGCAATTCTATTCCCTTCAACATAAGAAGACCAAACTTCCCCTGTATTAGGGTCAATACCAATACCATAATCACCATGAGTGTAGAGCAATTCGGTTGCTGGAAACGGAGTTCCATTGGTGTTAAACTTTAACAATGGATTATTAGGTGCACCTGCAGACCAAAGGATTCCGTTTGCATCAATCGATCCACCGTAACCTCCTGCTCCAACATTAAATAATGTTCCAGGGATTGGTTGTCCTGTATTGCCATCAAGTTTTTCATGGAAGCGGTTACCGCTACCACCAACCCAAAGGTCGTTGAACTCATCAACAGCTACAGTTCTGGCACCAGTTGCAAACACGCGTGTGTAGTTAATTATAGCCTCATCGTCAGCAGTTGAGACACCACCTTTATTATCTACGCCTCCAGCATTTGACCAGCCCAAAATATTTCCCAAGCCTAAAGATGTTTTAATTAAACCATCTCCATCACGGTCGATGCATGTATTGTATTTAAACGGTGGCTTAAGGTATTGACCAGTTGGATTTAATGTTCCGTCTGCATTACAACGACGACCACCGAGCACAATTCCGATACGCGTTACCGAACCTTTTGCAGTCCCGTCTACATCACCATTTTCATCGCGGTTAGTTACCCAAACATTGCCAAATTTGTCTACGGTAGTTCTTGAAGGATTGCGTAATCGCCCGTCTGGTGATGTCAAATACTCACCGATAACTTCACCAGTGTTAACATTGACTCTCGCTACAGTTCCTCTTCCGCTACAAGCAATGTTAATGTATGGAAGAGGTTTCCCTGGCTGATCCAAGCGCAGCGAACCAGGAACGCTGTAATTTAGACTAAGGAGCGATCCTTCCTCAAAGTCTTCATTTGATGTGTATGTTCTGCCGCAATTGCCGGCTGGCTGCTGGGCAGATGCACTTCCTGCGCATAAAAGCGCAAAGCCGAGTGCAAGGCTTTTAAACTTTTGTTTAATTTTTGTTTCCATAGTTGTTAGGTTATGAGTTTTAAATTTTGCAGCAAACTTATTACGTAAATACATAATATCTTACATGGCATATTATGTTTGTGTTGTTTATTAAACCAAATAACTCCGACGAAAGCTGTTGACAATTAGCCAATAAGCCATCTAGTAAGGCATCTAGAGCGTTTCGATCTGTTGACAACTCAATCTCTGGAAATAGCAAAATGAGTACTAGCGCCTATGTCACTCGTTAGGGTTTTACTGAGTAGAATGAAAATTAATTGCAGCAACTTCAGGCATTGTTCAGTTGCCTTTTGAGCGAATCAGAAAGACCTTAACAATAATTAACAAGCATAAAACCATACTCATATAGGCGCTAACACTCATGTTCAGTATGCTTGAAGTCATTCGACAAGACAATTTCACTGCAAAATAATTGCATTATTTACCCCAAGCTAATGTAAATACATAACTTATGTCTGCGAACATCCTTGTTGATTCGCGGCATGATTGAATCCGACAAAGATTATTTGGTACAACTTGGACATTGCATTTCCAAGCGTCGGAAAGTGCTTATGATGACGCAGGCAGATTTAGCCTTTAAAGTAGGCATGGAAGTGCCAAACCTATCAGTCATAGAAAACGGGAAGAGCAATCCCCAAGTGCTTACTTTATTGAAAATCGCAGCAGCACTTAAATGTGAGCTGTCTGAAATACTTCCTCAAATCGGGAATCCAGACCAAGTGTTCGAGATGAGACCAAAGTATATCCCAAGAAAACACAAAGGCTTGGAAGGATAATACGCGTTTTAACTATCCACTGCGCGTAATTCATCCAACAACAAACAAAAAATCCCGGAAGCCATTGCGACTCCCGGGATTTTCATGGTTTACTTTTCGATCAATTCACTTT
>CAMCXT010000057.1 GCA_945883545.1 Chitinophaga pinensis
GAAAACGAAATTCAATAACATATTCGCACTAATCGGGGCTGTCATCATAAGCGTTTTAAGCGCTTGCGAAAAAGACCAGCCCATTCCGGAACCAACACAACCTTATAAAGGAACCGTTGAATTGCGTTTTATTCCAACAATGAATGGGGAAGTATTTCAACAGAATGTAAATTTCGTTGGGCCGAATAACTTTAGGATGAATCTTGAAACATTGAAATTTTACCTGTCCGACATCCAACTCATTAGTTCATCTTACACCACGATATTATCTGAGATTGAATTGGTAGATCTTGTTCAAAACGATAAAACAATTTCCTTTGAAACCGACCCAGGCACATTCCAGCAGTTGAAATTTTTCATAGGTGTAAAAAAGGCATTAAATGGAACCGGTAATCCAGATTTTGATGAGGCACAGTTTCCAATTTCTCACCCGCTGAGCATTTACAATGGAATGTATTGGTCTTGGGCTTCAGGTTACATTTTCTCCAAAATTGATGGAAAAATCGACACTTCACAGGCTCAAAACCAAACACCAACCTTCACATGGTTTTACCATTCAGGTTTAGATACTTGCTACACTGAGAAGAACTTCAACAATTTAAATATTGAGGTAAATGCAGGAAAAACGACAACCATCGAAATTGGTATAGAAGTAAACGACATTTTTCGTCAGCCAAATGATACCATCAATATGGTGGATGATAATTTTACCCATACCACAGACAATATTGATCTAGCAAGAAAAGTAGCCCAAAATCTATCTGCTAGTATGAGAAAACTCTAAGGCATGAGTAGGCGGCTGATCATTCTATCCTGTTTTGTGTTTTTTGCTTGTAGCAAAGACGCAATTTTAGAGGATCAAGTTATTGTTCGACCAGAAATCCCATCGGGCTTCCCTAGCCTCCCCGACTCGCCTGGAAATCAACTCACTGCAGCAAGAATTAAATTAGGAAAAAGGTTATTCTTTGAAAAACTGCTGTCAAACGACAATTCAATCAGTTGCTCATCATGCCATTTTCAGCAATTGGCATTTTCAGATCCTTCTCCAACAAGCTTAGGAATTCAAGGACAAATTGGATTCAGAAACGCTCAACCATTGTTCAATTTAGGATTTAAGGAACACTTTTTTCGCGATGGCGGAGTAAATAACTTACGCCTTTCAAGCCTAAATCCAATAAGCAATCCCAATGAAATGGGCAGCGATATCGTAAGTGTTATCAAAAGGTTAAAGGCAAGTGGAAGATATGCCGACGATTTTCAATTGGCTTATCAAGATACAATCAGTGCACTCTCGATCCTCAACGCATTGGAATGTTTTCAACGCATCCTGATTTCGGGAAATTCAAAATTCGATCAATGGAAACGCGGTGAAACAGAACTGAATGCAAGCGAAGAACTTGGCAGAAACCTCTTCTTTTCTAGTCGAACGAATTGCAGTAGTTGTCATGGGGGCTTCAATTTTTCTAGCGATGATTTTAAATCGAATGGCTTATTCGAAACCTACGCCGACAGTGGAAGACAACGCATCACAACACTCGCTAGCGATCGTGGAAAATTTGCAATTCCATCACTTCGGAACATAAGCGTTACCGCACCTTACATGCACAATGGCGGCATCGAAACGCTTGAAGACGTACTTTCACTCTATAATGAAGGGGGAACAAATTTTGAAAACAAAGACGAGCTCATCCAACCGCTCAACTTAACAGACACAGAAATCGCTGCCCTTTTGGATTTTTTACTCACATTGAAAGATGATTCATTTTTGAATAATCCTGCATATAAACAATGAAGCGATATCTTTGTATCTTTAAGATTCAAGACTGAAATGAAAAATAGTTGGATCCTTCTGTTTGTTTTAACAATCGGCATCATTTCCTGTAAAAAGGACGATGGTGAAGAATTATTTACACAAACAGCTCTTACTATTGAAAGGCCCGCAGGATTCCCTGAAATGATAATCCCTGCCGATAATCCCACAACAGTTGAAGGGGTTGCATTGGGCAGAAAGCTGTTTTACGAAACGCTACTTTCTGGAAACAATACTATGTCGTGCGGCAGCTGCCACAATCAATCACTTGCATTTACAGATAATGGACGTAGTGTGAGCACCGGTATCGACGGCATCCAAGGAAACAGAAATGCCCAGGCATTGGTTAATTTGGGCTGGAATCGAAAATTCTTCTGGGATGGAAGAGCTCAATCGCTCGAAATACAAGCTTTAGAGCCCATCACTAATCCGATCGAAATGCATGAAACTTGGCCAAATGCCATTTCGAAACTAAAATCAGCCAAAACATATAAGCAAGATTTTTACAAGGCATTCGGCACCAACGACTTCAACAGTTCGCATGCAGTTAAAGCGCTTGCACAGTTTATGAGAACAATGATCAGTTACAACTCAAGGTTGGATAAAAAACTGAGATACGAAATCAACCTCACTTCAAACGAGCTCAATGGCTTGGTCATTTATATGACCGAAAGAGGCGATTGCTTTCATTGTCACAATATAGATGGCGGAAGACTATTAACCGACAATCTCTTTCATAACAATGGACTAGATTCAGTTTTCACAGATTCAGGTGTATATGGAATTACGGGAGATGTTAACGATAAAGGGAAGTTTCTCACTCCAACACTTCGAAACATTGCGTTAACTGCACCTTACATGCACGATGGAAGATTTGCAACACTTGAGGAAGTTGTAGAACACTATAACAGTGGCGGAAAACCATCGGCTACGGTTGACCCATTGATGAAACACGTAGGCACTGGACTAGGGCTTTCTACACAGGATAAGGCTGACTTAGTGGCCTTCCTCAAAACTTTTACAGATAGCACATTTATTACAAATCCAGCATTTAGCAATCCTTTCTAATTAGAAAGAATAGCTGATGCCTCCGAGCAAGTTAAATCTCTGGGTTGGATAATACAGATATCGTGAATAACGCACATTAAGAATGTTATTCAACTGAAGGAACATCCCCAAACGCTTGTTGTATCTGTATTCTGCACCTAAATTCACATCGGCCAAACCTTTTATACGCTCTTCATTCTCAACAGGCAAAACATTTCCAGCATTTTCGACGAATGTTCTTGCAAATTGTCTGTTCAGTCCGATCACAGTGGCCGTAATCCAAATTTTATCTTTCAGATTGTACTTCCCACTTAAATTTAATCTCAACGATGGCACATGCCAAGCTTGGGTTAAAGCGTCCATTCCATAACCGAGATAATCCAAACGCGCAACGAGCCTCAATTTTTCATGTTTTTGCCAAGTAAGCTCGCCGTTCACCTCGAACAAATTGGGATTGTCGTAAACCACAGTGAGTTTGTTCCAATTTCCAGCAGTTGTATCATTTACAAAAAAGTGCTGATTCGTAATTTGAACATAACTCGCCCGCAAATTAAACGATAGTCTAGAACTCACTGCACCTCGAAGTCCAGCATACCAACGAAATGGCTTCCAAGCATTTCTGAGCTCTACAGTATTAATTAAAAATGGATTTTCGGTCGTGAGCGCTCTATATGAAGTTCTATCATACCGAGTATCAGTTCCTACATTCAAGATAATAATGTTCTTGAAAAGGTGTAAATCGAAATCCAATTCTGGAACAACTTTAAATTCGCCTACTTCTCCAAATGCACCAATCACAGCCAATCCTGCATTCAATCTCCAAAGGTCTTTCTTGAATCGTATTCCAGGTCGGAGATCAATAATTGTATTGTTCTGAGAAATGGAATCGTTGTCGTTCTTGAAATAATCCACTGTGCCTTTCACATACAAATCATAGGTTTTGTAGTAGAAAGAAACATCTCCAAATGCCTTGAAATTATTTTCTTCTACATTAAAACGATCCCTGTAATTGTAGTAACTCAAGCCTGTTTTGTATTTTGTTGCTTGAGAATCAACCGGATAATTGTCATTTATACTAGCCTGTACACCGATCAGTTGATATCGCTGCTTTATGCCATCGCGTTCAAGATTAACATCCGAGGTATCCCAGTATAATGCATAAGGATTGGTGTTGAATCCATAATAGTGCATCACATTTCGGTCGTAATCGAGCCCTCCTGAAAGTGTTGATTTTTTAATGAACGACTTACCGTGAAGATTTAAGGTGTTTCGACTAAAACCTGAATAGCCTACATCTGCAATTTGTCCGGTTGAAGATAAATGGCGATAATGCACGCCAGATGAATGCTTTTTCGATCTGCCAGTGTTGTAAAAAAGTTCAGCATAAGGAGTCATATAAGTTCCAAACCCTCCTTTAGCATAGCCGTTGTATAGCTTCTTTAACTTTTCGCCTCGCATGTTGGCTGCCTTAATCGGATCTACCTCATAAACAGTGCTAACTCGGCGACTATTCAATTCATATTCAATTTTGAATTTCTCCGAAACACTGTCCTCGATTGAAGGCTGCTCGGTGATCTTTTGTGCATCTGGAATTTTCGGCTTGTAGGAGCCAATAATATCCATCGATGTATGTCCTGGCTGTGCAAATGCAGTTGGCCCAAAGAAAATTAAAAGACACAACGAAATGATTAACAATGGCTTATTCATCTTTTCCTCCTTCCTGATTTTCATCTTTTTGTTGATCAAACAATTGATCGTCTTGGCTATCATTCATCCGCAATTCGTTCTGTTGATCGGGTTGTTGCTGATCTTGATTTTGATTACCTTCTTGCAAGTTGATAGCCTCCAAACGACGAATTGCTATATTCTTTAACTCTTCTCCTTCGTGATTATCGATAACGCTCTGAAGGGTTCGTTTTGCTTGAAAAACATTGCCCAACTTAACATAATTATCAGCCAACAGGATAAACGATTTTGCCAGCCAATAATCATATGAAGGCATCTCATCTACCAAATCATACACTGCTTTTTCACACTTCTTAAAGTCTCCACGGTTGTGGTGAATTTGAGCAATGTAATAACGAGATTCAGCACCAATTTCTGAGTTGATCTTTCTTAGGCGATTAAACTCTTCCATCGCTTCCGATTCTTTTCCATTGTCGAATAAGTACTTCGCGATAATCATTCGAGCTTCCTGGCGAAGATCCTCATTAGCTTTGTCGGCTTCGATGAGCTTTCTAGCATATTGCTCCGCTGTTGAATAGTCTTTGATTTTTTGTGAAATGCGCATTACATTGCTTCTTGCTTGAAGCGTCTGGTCAGCATTTTCTGCAGTAAGCTCTAGTTGTTTAAAATACTTAACAGCTTCTTCCAGTTGATCTTTTTGTCGGTTAAAAATCCCTAGAACCAAATTGGCTTCTGCAGTGTACTCGCTTTTAGGGCGATCAAGAATTTGCTGGTAGGTAACAGCAGCTTCATCGATTCGCTTTAATTTCATTTCACAATCGGCCTTCATTCCCAATGCCTTGAGTGAGAAAATTCCATTTGGGAAATTCTTCAGATAGGTCTCAAATTGCGGTATCGACTTTTCACAATTCCCATCCTTTAGGAAAATCGTTTCTGTCGATTCCCATGCCGTAGAATCAAATTCAGCTCCCTTCAACTGTTCAAGACCTTTTTCCTTGGCCATTTCTTGAAAGCCAATAACATCGCCGCTTTCGGTATAAATTCTTTTCAGACCAATTTGAGCATCACGAAACTGCGGAGTACCTGGATGATTTTCGACCACTTCCATGTAAAGAGCCTTAGATTCATCATCTCGATTTTGGGTATAACGAATTCCAGCCATTTGAAGCTTCGCCATTGGCACATAAGGCGATTGCTGATGGTTCAACAAAATTCCATTGTATGTAGCATATGCTTCTTCATACTTGGCTTGATTTTCATAGGTCCTCGCAATCTCCCATTTGGCATCATCTACATAGGATGAATTTGGATAATCGGCCAAAATTTGTTGATGGGTTTTCACTTGCGCTTCGGATTTACCCATCACTGCTTGAGCCATTCCACGTTGAAACAATGCATAGTCGACTTCCACTTGTTTCAACGAAATAGCCTTTTCATAGCTTTCGGCTGCTCCAGAATATTCGTTTTTCAAGAAATAACAATCGCCGCTTCGCACATAAGCATCAGCTGCGATTTTCACTTCAGAGGTAGCATAATTGGCGGTGTACTTTCTAAACCAAATCAGTGCATTGCTGTAATCGCGTTGCTTGAAATAAGCATAACCAAGATTGTAATTGGCCCGGTTAAATTGCTTCATGTTGAACGCATTCAATCCATAAATGAAGCTCTGATATCCCTTCACCGATTCAGCATACAATCCAGAACGGTATTGGGCTTCCGCCTTCCAATAATTGGCAATTGCCGTTTGCTCCTTATTTACTGGATATTGTAGCGAAAGATCGAAATGTCGGATAGCCTCCGTATTGTTCTTGTCATTGAGAAGCTCAATTCCTCTATAGAATGCTACACGTTGGTAAGCTTCTTTCAACTTGTTGTTTTTGTTTTTAATTCGATCAAGCGACATCAAAGCTGTACGATAGTTTTTGGTCGTCATATAAATGTTGGCCAAAAATGCATATGCTTCGTCCATCCTTTTGCTTTCAGGATATACATTCATGTAATCTTGCAAAGCACGAACTGCCTCATCGTATGGATCAGAACCCAATTCATAAGCAAGTTTTGCATAATCGAACAGTGCCTGTTCTTTTATTAAAGTATCGAATGAAGCTTTAGCAGCTTCCGCCCATGCGCTTCGAGCAAATTTCTTCTGTCCGAGTTGAAGTTGACACCAACCTAAGTGATACCAAGCACTTTGACCAAGGGCATCTTCATTGCCTACGGCCTTTTCGAAAGCAGTTACTGCTGATGTATGATCGCCAGTTTTGAAATAGGTAAATCCCAATTGGTATTCGTCTTCGCGTGTTCTATTTGAACCACCTTGATCGCGAAATTTCTCAAAATATGGAAGCGCTTCTTTATATCTATTGGTATTGTAATAAGATTCTCCAATAAGCCGGGCTATTTCCGGCCCTCTTTTACTTTGGGTTGTATCAAGAATGGGTTGAGCATACGAAATCACTAAGTCGTAACGCTTTTGCAAGTAATAAATCTGGGAAATGTAAAATGGTACAATCCTCCCAAATGTTTCGTCGCCCGATAGTTTGGTAAAGTGTTCAAGTGCCGATTCAAAGTTCCCTTGGTTATATTGAATGTGACCATAATAATATATGGCTGTAGTGGCATAGGGAGAATCTGTGTCTTTTACTTCGGCTAATTCAGCCAGCGCTCTATCGAAATTATCAAGTTTAAAATAAACATATCCTAGTTTAAAATGGAATTCCTGTTGTTCCTCTTCTGTAAGCAAAGATGGCTCAACTTGCTTAAGCCACTCTTCAGCCTTTTTGAATTTTTTATCTCGAAAGAAGTATCGTCCCAATTGAAACCAAGCTTGTTTCACCAATGGACTTTCAGGATGTTGGGCAATAAATTGGGTGAGCAGAAATTCTGCATCTGGGTTAAATAGCTCGATGGCACAGAGTGCTCCATAATACTGAGCGATTTTAGCCGCTTCAGCATTTTTAAAGGGTTCTTGCTGATACAGGAGATCAAAATTCTTCTGCGCAGCTCCAAATTTTTCTTTATCGAAAAGCTCAAAACCTTCCCTTAATGGGAGATTGGGATCAATCCAGATATTCGACTGCTGTGCATGAATGCCAAGAGACAAAAGCAAGAGCAGTAACAATGCCGGTTTACGCATGGATACACTTTTTCAGGGTGTAAAATTAGGTCGATACGTAGGGTCAGATTTTATAGGTGAATGAACTTATGAACGCTGTTGTGTTCATTGGAATTGTGCAGTCGTTCGATTTTCACAAATTTCCACTCAAGCTTGATGTTTTTTTTTCGCACTCAAATAGGTACGAATCACAGGAATGGAGGTAATAAGAATCAAGGCAAGAATAATCCAACCCAAATAATTTTCTGCTTCAGGCCAAACTTTACCGAGGGAATAGCCTATCGTAACCAACGACCCTACCCAAGCAGCTGCACCCGCAATGTTTGCCATCATGAATGTACTAAAAGGCATTTTAATGATACCTGCCACAATTGGAGCGAAGGTTCTCACCACAGGCAAAAAACGACCAATGATTAAGGTTCGAATTCCGTATTGATTGTAAAATTGTTCTGCAGTTTGAATGTGGCTTTTGCGAAAGAAGAAGGTATCTTTTCTTGTGTACAGTGATCTACCTGCCTTAGAACCAAAATAATATCCGAAAATATTGCCCAAGACGGCTGTTATGAAAATCGAGAAAATGACAAGAAAAAGTGGATGATCTAAAACTCCGGTGGCGCAAAGTAATCCAGCGGTAAACATGAGGGAATCTCCCGGCAAAAAGAAACCGAAAAACAAACCATTTTCAATAAAAACAATCGTTAACAAGAAAATCAGCCCCCCATACCTGATGATATTCTCAGGTTGAAAGAAAACAAAAAACTCCTTAACTGTTTCCCAAATTTCGTTCAAAACGCTTTGTAAATAAGGTGAACTTACCTTGCAAATTAAAGTCTAATATCGGTCGTATTTCCAGTTTCCGAAAAAAAATCATTTAGGCAGAACCGGCTGAACTGGAAGGTAAAATAGTTGACTTTTCCAATACATTCCTCTTTCCCTCACTCCATAAGCTTCTAAGGTTACAGCGCCTGAAGCATGCAAATTCACACGAAAAAATCCATTCTGCTGGTCTTCCATAAATCGAGCGGGATAGCGATACCGATCGATAGGTGAAATTTTAGCGCCCGATCCGCTTACAATATGGTGAACCTGTTTATCCTTTAGGTACTGCATATTGTGATCGTGCCCTGATGCATAAATGATATTCGAGTGCTTTGTCAATACTGAACGCATCGATTTTCTGAATTTCTTATAACGAGGCTGAACAATATCTTGCCGAAGCAGCCTATTCAAGCCAAACCAGGACAACACATGAAGCGGGGTGTAATTGAAAAGGAATCGAAGAGGTTCGCGTCTGTGTGAGTGACTTCCGTTGGTGTACAATGGATGATGCCCAACAACTATGGCTAATTTTTTCTGACTTTCTGCAGCTAACAATAAACTATCTAAGGCCTGAAGAAAGGCATCCTTCTCTTGCTTGATGGTGCGATCTTTTTCGGTATCTACAGGATGAAACAAATCGTGTTGCAGCCACCATTGGGAATCTAGCATAATCAGTTTAACTGAAGATCCGAGATCGACTCCGTGAGGTCCAGGCAGGCCAGCATGAGGAAGGTAAATCGCTCCTGCGTTTTGATGGATCGAGTTAAACTTGCTGAAATCGTTGCTCAGTTGTTCCTGAAACTTAATCGCTTGAAGTCCCTTGACTTTACCTGCTCGCCAATCATGGTTTCCCGGGATTATGAAAAAACTCCCAGTGTAAGTACTAAACAATTCCAATTGCGACAACAATATACGATCAGCCCGTTTTTCATTCGCCTTTGGCATATTTCCTTGCGGATATACATTGTCGCCAAGTAAAACAACTGAACTATTTTCATTTCCAATGGCTTCAAAAGCCAATAAAAACATTGCCTCAGAAGGAATAGTGTCTCTTCCAACATCACCAATGAGAAAAACAGAGTGTATAATTGGATCTGATTGGGATTTAAGAACACCTCCAAGAAGCAGAAATACAAATGCCAAAATGCGCATAGGTCAAAGGTAATGAAGGCGATCGACCTGATTGTTGGATCGCACAAATTATCTTTCGATTCAAGAAGTAATTGTAACCCAAAAGGTTAATTTTGCGAGCCCAAAATGAAAGTCAGCGGAAGAATATTATTTGGTAGGATCATGTTCGGCTTGAACCTGGTAGCTTTGCTTGGCCTTCTTCTGTCATACCTAGCACTTTTTGTTTCTCCCGAACAATTTTGGATGCTTGCATTCATGGGCTTAGGCTATCCTGTTCTTCTGATCATTAATTTGTTTTTCTTTTTTTATTGGCTGGTGATTCAATGGAAGAAGGCTCTTTTTTCAGGAATACTACTTCTAACTGGTATTTATAAAATAAACGATCTGTATCATTTCGGAAAACCAACTGATCGAGACACCATCCTTTCTTATAGAAGTGCCGACTCTTCGCTGCATTTAATGTCTTACAATGTTCGATTGTTTGATTTGTACAATTGGACGGACAACAAGTTAACGCGAAACAAAATCATGGATTTAATTCGCAAGGAACAAGCTGATATTCTTTGTTTTCAAGAGTTCTTCTACGACGACACCAAAGAGTTTAATACCCTCGATACTTTACTTGAAATTCAGCCTGCACGCTATAAACATGTGGCTCATACAGCTACAGTAAAGAAAGTGAACCACTGGGGAATTGCGACCTTGAGTCGATATCCGATTATCAATAAAGGTACAATTCCGTTTAAAGACAGCACCGACAACATCTCTATTTTCAGCGATATCAAAGCGTATGGAGATACATTCAGAATCTACAACCTTCATCTGGAATCCGTAAGATTCAGAAAAGGGGATTATGATGCGCTCCAAAAATTTACAGGCAATGAAGATAAAACAGATTTAGAAGGGCCTCAAAGAATCATTGAAAGGATGCGTCGTGCCTTCATCAGAAGAGCTAGACAAACGGATGTAATTTCAGAACATATTTCAAAATCGCCCCATCCTGTGGTTGTTTGCGGCGACTTTAACGATACACCCAATTCATATACTTACCATCAGATTTCCAAGGGCTTAAATGATGCATTTCGTGAAGCTGGATCAGGAATAGGAACAACCTACGTTGGCAAGATTCCGTTTCTGAGGATAGACTACATCCTTTACTCAAAAGAAAGATTCGATCCTTTGTATTTCAAAGTTATTCGTAAAAATCTAAGCGATCATTATCCTGTTGTAAGTACTTTGAAAATCAAAGACTTCAACAAACAGAAGTCTTTAGAAGATTAAGCAAACTGTAGAAACAGGAAGTACAAACCACCTGAAAGCAATATCGTTATTGGCAGTGTTAGAAGCCACGCTATAGCGATACTTTTAATTGTTGCGCCTTGAAGATTTTTCAATCCGTTGGTTGCAACCATACTTCCCGCTACTCCTGAAGAAAGCACTTGCGTTGTACTTACAGGCAATCCAGTTAAAGTAGCCAAGCCAATTGTACTTGCTGCAACAAGTTCTGCACTAGCCCCTTGCGCATATGTAAGATGCTGTTTACCAATCTTTTCACCTATGGTTACTACTATTCGCTTCCAACCCACCATAGTACCTATCCCTAACGACAATGCAACCATAAGAATCACCCAACTTGGAGCATATGTGGTGTAAGGCTTGATTTCCTTTAATGAAGATTCAATCGACTTAACCGTTGATTTATCAACTGCCTTTAATGCTCCTTCCTTCTTCAGCTTATCGAAATTCGAAACGATAAAAATGATGTCTTTACGGATACTCAATCTATCCTTTTCAGGCAATTCGGCCGTTGATTTATTCTTATCGAGGGTTTGCAAAATGTCGAAAAACTCAGCTCGCAAGCGTTCTGAAGTGCCTTTGTAAATTGGATCTGTTAATTGAGACTCCATCTTCTCCATGGCTGTAATTGCCGACCTAGCAGGTTGCTCCATTTTAAAAGGATCTTTTTCCAAGTCCAGTGCAAAATGCATCGGTGCGATACTGATGAGAATTAACATAATGAGTCCTACGCCCTTTTGCCCATCATTTGAACCGTGCGCGAATGAAACACCAGTGCAGGTAAAAATCAATAATCCTCTGATCCATTTTGGTGGTGGCTGATCGTTCTTTGGCGCATGAAACACTCGCGCGTCTTTGATAAAATAACGCATCAAAACCAAAATTCCCATTGTAAATCCGAAACCCATCAATGGGGAAACCAACAACGACAATCCCGTTTCTTTTGTTTTTGACCAATTAACTCCAGACAACGACATGTCTCCACCAACCAATGAAAACACGATACCAACGCCAAGAATACTACCAATCAAGGTGTGTGAAGAACTGCAAGGAATACCAAACCACCAAGTGGCGAGATTCCAAATAATCGCAGAAAGAAGCAAGGCTAAAACCATGGCGACATTCTGTGCAATACTCTGATCAACAAGCGATTCGGGAGGAAGCAGTTTTAATATTCCTGCTGCTACAGAAATGCCTCCTAGAAAAACGCCTAGAAAATTAAAAAACCCAGACCACACAACTGCTGGAACTGGTTTCATCGAATTGGTATAGATTACAGTGGCTACTGCATTGGCAGTGTCGTGAAATCCATTGATAAATTCAAAGATACATGCACACAATATGCAGAGTATCAGGAGTGCTGTTAACGAAGGGTCTAATCCGAACATGAAGCTAAACTACAAGGAAATGATGCTCAAGTGATCGATTAATGAATAATTAATATAAACTTATTCTTCACCACGTGGATGTGCTTTTTTATAAACGTTTCGAAGTTTCTCTATAGAATTATGGGTGTACACTTGAGTTGCACTAAGATTAGCATGGCCCAAAATTTCTTTAATAGCATTCAAATCAGCACCTTGATTAAGCATTTCGGTAGCGAAAGAATGCCTAAGCACGTGCGGACTTCTCTTGCTTTGAGTACTCACTTTACTCAATTGTTTTTTCACCAATCTATAAACCAATTCAGGATACAGCGGCTTTCCTTGAGGTGTTACAAATACCAAAGCATCATTTCCAACTATCGGATTACGAAGTTCTAAGTACTGCCGAAACAAATCCAAAAGCGAATCATGCAATGGTATGATGCGCTGTTTATTTCGTTTCCCAGTTACTTTCAATTGTTTTTGATGGACATCAAGATCCTCCATCAACAAGCTCAATAATTCAGCTCGACGCATTCCGGTACCATAAAAGAGTTCAAGGATCAACCGATCACGTGTTCCTTCAAAGCCTGCTGGAAATTCAGTTGAGTCGAGCAGAAAATCCATTTTTTGTGCTTCTACGTAAACGGGAAGCTTTTTAGGCACTTTGGGAGAAACCACTTTAAGCATCGGATTAATAGTAATCCAGCCATTCTTCATTGAGTATTTGAAAAATGTTTTTAAAGAAGTGATTTTGCGGTTGATACTTCGTGGATCGATTCCTTCCTCCATCATCTTCACCAACCAAGATCGAATCATCGGAGACGATATTTCATCCAATTTCTCAACCTGCTCCTCTGTTCTCAAGAATATGGCAAATTGCTGCAAGTCGGAACGATAGGCTTTCAGTGTATGTATTGAAAATCTTTTTTCGAACTCAAGATAATCTATGAAATTGCCAATTGCCTCCATCAATACAAAAGTAAATTGCAGCAAATAAAATCCGGAAGCAACTTGAATAGGTTATAAACAAAAAAGGGGATGCTGTTGAGCATCCCCGAGGAAAATATTTTGAAATACTATTATGCTTCTTGGTTCGTGCGGAACTTAGCGCTGTAGATAGCACGCTTAATTTCCTCACGACGTTCAATCGATGGCTTTGTAAACTTCTGACGGGCACGAAGCGATTTGATGAGACCTGTTTTCTCAACTTTACGCTTGAATTTCTTCAGTGCCTTCTCGATTGATTCGCCTTCTTTTACTGGAATGATGAGCATTTGTATTTTTGATTAAGTTTTAAGGGTTGCAAATATAAGAACTTTTCAAACCACACCAACTATTGTAGCTTTTTTTTTCACGCAACATACAAACAAAACCAGCATTCGACGATCAATTGTTTTCTTTACATTTATCAGCATAAACTGAACTTATGGCTTCATTCGACATCGTTTCAAAGGTCGACGTACAAACGCTTGATAATGCTATCAATGCTGCAACCAAAGAAATAACAACACGATTTGATTTTAGAGATTCTAAAACAGAAATCGAGCTTGACAAAAAATCGCTTCAAGTAAAAATTGTTACCGAAAACGAAATGCGTGTCACAGCAATTGAAGATGTTGTTCGGACTAGATTGATTAAACAAAAAATCGATCCCAATTGCATGGACTTTGGGAAGCAACAATATGCAAGTGGCAACATGATCCGAAAGGAAATTATTATTCGTCAAGGCATTGATAAAGATGCTTCGCGGAAAATCATGAAAGAGATTAAGGATTCTGGGATCAAGGTGCAAGCCCAAATAATGGATGACCAGCTGAGAGTAACTTCGAAGAAAATCGATGACCTCCAAGGCATCATTTCCTATTTAAGAGGAAAAGATCTTGGCATACCAATTCAATTTACCAACATGAAATAAAAAATCCCGAAACGAGTCGGGATTGTCAAAGATTATTCAACAGTTAATCTTACTTCTTCTTTAATTCTTCAAGCACCTTGATTGCTTGTTGATCATTTGGATCGATCGCTAGAACTTTTTCCCAATACAGTATTGCGTTTACATTGTCTTTGTTAACCAAGTAGTAGTAAGCGCCAAGGTATCTATAGCTTTCTGTAAGTTCCTTCTTGTACTTTACTGAAGTCACACTATCTACAGCTCCAAGTTCAATCACTTTCTCATAGAAAGGCTTTGCTAAGCCTAGTTTAGAATCAGGATCGAGGTTCGCATTTGCTTTTGCTCTCCAAATGTAACCTGTCATTAACTTAGGTTGTAACTCAGTGATTTTTGTAAAAGAGGAGTCTGCCTTTCCATACTGTTGAAGTTGGAAAAATGATTGTCCCATTCTGAAATAGTCGTTTGAAATTGCCTTCCCTAAACTGATCTTCTTTTGATACAACTCAATGGCATTTTCATACTTCTTCTGCTTTGAATAAATCGAAGCCAAATCGCTGTACAAATCGGCATTCAAAGAATCCTTCTCAATAGCCGCCTTCAGTTTATCAACTGCAATGGAGTCTTTGCCATTTGCAGACAATAACTTTCCGTAGTAAGCATAATCTGAAGCAATGAGTTTATTCTCTGGTTGCTTCATGAAGAACTTTTCAATCGAAACAAGCCCTTTGTCGTAAACTTTGGTTTCAAAGTAAGAATAAGCAGCCAATCGATTGTTGATGTTGTAAGAAGTATCAATAGGCAATAACTCTTCTAATTGCTTGATCGCACCTGCATAGTCTTTGGTTTTATACATAAATGCAGCATAGCGTCTTTTTGCAGAAATATTCCCTTTCGACAATTGAAGATATTTTGAGTAATTGTCTTTTGCGTCTTGAAATTTCTGAGCCAAGGCGTAAAGGTCACCAAGTGCGCGATATGCTGGTGCAAAATCAGGACTTAATTCGATAGCCTCTTTGTAGTATTCCAAAGCACCCTTTTCACCATCTTTTCCTTGGATATTTCTAGCGCGTAACCAAAGTTGGCCTAAGCGAAGAGTTGCTGCAGGAGATTTTGGATCAAGCGATTTTGCTTTTTCGTAAAATTTAATTGCAGATGTACCATCGTTGTTTTCGAGAAACGCATCTCCTTGTAAAATTTGAACTTCAGGGTTCTTAGGCTGAAGCTTTTCAGCAGTTTGAAGCAACGCAAATGCAGCTGCCAAATTCTTTTTATCGATAGAAATATGTGCTTCAGCTGTTCTGATGAGCACTTCAACATTCTTAGGATCGGCTAACTTCAATCCTTTTGCGAACAATGCATCAGCCTCTGTTTGGTTTCCATCCAACTTCGCAATTTTACCTAATCCAATAAAATTGAGAGGATTTGATGGTTCATTTTGTACACCAAGCGTGTAAAGTACTTTTGCAGAATCGGCATTGTCTGATTGCAAGAGATTTTCTCCATAATAAAACCAATAATCTCCCTTCATAGGAAATTTAGCAATCAATTGCTTGAACATAGAAGATGCCGCTTCATTTTGTTCATTGAGCGTTAATGTTTTGGCTTCATCTAATGTTTGAGCCTCAACTGAGGAAACAAAAATTGTGAGAAGCGTACTTAAAACAAGGAAATTTTTCATGAAATTCTGATCTGACTGAAATTAAAACTCGTGTGATACTTCTATAAAACGAACGGGAACAACTGCTGGTAGCAAGCCCGATTTCAAAACAATTCTTTGTCCTTTATCGCTTGCGATGAACGAGGCAAAGCCTGTGCCAAGGCGGGTGCCAATTTCACAGTTGATAATGTAAATTTCTCGCTTGAATGGATAGCTTCCATCAGCGATATATTCTTGATAAGGTTGGCGATAACCATTCTTTGCATCAGGATCTGCTTTTGCAGAAATCCCAATCACATTCACTCGATCCATGAACACTTGCGTAAGGGAATCATCAGGGTCTGAAATCCAATTTGAACTTACTACTCCAATTGCATTTGGATTGCTTTCTACATACTTGATAGCTTCCTCATTCGACTTTGCTGCAAAACAATTTGGAGGCAATTCGGGTAACGAAAATGCTTCTTTTAGAAAACGTGCATTTCCACTTCTCGGAGAATCGAATACAACACGAACTGTATCATTCGAACCAGTTGGATCTAAATCTTTCCAAGTGATTGGTTTTCCAGAGAACAAGGATTTTAATTGATTAAACGACAAAGTAGTATCCTTCGCTGATTTATTGCAGATGAAAGTTAATCCATCATAGGCAATCAGTGTTTCTTTGGGAATGAGATCTTTGTCTTTAAAGAATTTTCTTTCTTGGTCGTTTAGTTTTCTTGCAGCAACTACAAATCGAACCGAATCCTTCATTAACAAATCGAGGGCTTCTCCTTCTGAAGTATAAATCGGCTTCACCTTAGCATTCTTATATTCAGTTTGAAAGATGAAAAGTTCGGCCTCTAGCATTTGCTTGAATGCATCATCAGAGGCGACTTGAATATTTCCACGTGTAGTGGTTTCGTCGATTTTTTCCGGCTTCCCTCCGCAAGAAAAAAGGAAAGCTAACAATACAAGGAATGCAGAGTATTTCATTTTCATTCTTCTGAATTATTCCTAAGATTAAAATAATAGCGCACTCCTCTGAACACTCCATAGAGTATACATACAATGCCAATTACGCTTCGGAGCTGACCTTGAAGTAAGTGCCCCATGAAATCTGTTAAAACAAGTGATGAGCCTACGATGATATAAGACAATATCACCAGCAGGCCCATCACCCGCAGAATGCGGTTCAAATTATTTGCTGTTATCTAAGTGTAAACTTAACTGGCAGTGTAAATTGCACCCTAACCGGTTTACCATTCTGGCGACCAGAAGTCCAATTCGGCATCAATTTTACGACACGTACCGCTTCTTCGGTTAGACCACCGCCTAAACCTCTAAGCGACTTTACATCTGTAATGTTTCCATCACCTTCAACAACGAAAGTAATGTAAACCGTTCCAGAGATACCATTCTCCTTCGCCATTGAAGGATACTTGATGTTTTTCGAAAGGAATTCACGAAGCTTTTCTTCTCCTCCTTCAAATTCAGGCATTTTCTCTACTACTGTAAAGATTTCCTGATTACCAAGACCAGCATCATCATCTCCACCGCCTTCATCAGGTAGATCGAGAATTTCGTTGGACCCTTCCTGCGTTTTTGTAGAAACAGTTGTTTCATTCGCTACCTCCTGCGGAGGTGGAATATCCTCTTCCTTCACTTCTTCAACAATCACAGGTGGAGTAAACTTAATTGTTTCCTGCACTGGTGGTGGTGGATCTGGTGGTGGTGGT
>CAMCXT010000058.1 GCA_945883545.1 Chitinophaga pinensis
AAACTTAATCAAAATCCTCCTTCAAACCCATCTACTGATGCTGTTGTTAGAAGCGAGAACATTGATGGTTATCAAGACGATGAAAATTATTCATCAGACGATAACAGGGTTTACGATTATAGTCCTGCACCTTCTGCAGACGACAAAACAATCGTAAACAACTATTACAACAATTCTCCAGACTACGATATGGACAGCTACTATGATTACATGTATGCTTCCCGTCTTCGTCGTTTTCACAATCCGCGCAGAATTGTTTTCAATTACTACGATCCGTTTTACACCAATATGTATTGGTACAACCAAGATCCATTTGCGTTCGGAAATTCAATTTATTCCACTTACAACTTCTTCAACCCATACACTCCTTGGGGCTGGAACACTTGGTCGCCAGGTTTTAATGTAGGTTGGAACAACTATTCTGGTTGGAATGTGAACATCGGTTGGAACTCTTGGGGAAGTCCATATGGATACAACAATCCTTGGAGCTGGAATTCTTGGGGTTACAATCCACACATGTCTCCTTTCACCTACAACCCATATGCATTTAGTCCTTATGGCTATGGCTTCAACAATTATGGAGTGGGTTATATGAATGGTTTCAACAACGGTCTTTCCTATGGCTTAATGATGAATTCAATGAATTCAAATCCAGTGTACTACAACTCTTACGATAACAATACATACAACTACGGAAACAGCATCTATTATGGTGCTAATACTGGCGGTGTTGGTAATGGTTCAGGATATGTTGTTTCTCCGAATTTGACTTCACAATTCTCTAAAGAGATTGGAATAGCCTACACTCCAGACAAAAATGGAGGTAAGCAAGGTGCTGCACCTGCAGTTGTAAGTGGAAAACCAGTAATGTCGAATTTGCAATCTGTTGATCAGTCGACCAAGCCTTCAGTTTCTCCTCAAGGTGGAAACGTGAACAATGGTGGTTCGAAACCTAGCTTGAACGCACAAACTCCGTCAAAAGCAGAAGTTACAACTGTTAAACCTGGCAACGATTTAACCAAGCCAGGTAGTCAATTCAGCTCACCTGGTAAAGGAGAAGTTGGATCTGGTAAGCCGGTTGTAAATTCAGACAATGCAGTTCAAGCAAAGCCAGGACAATCAGTGCAGCCTTCTAAAGCGGATGGTTTCACACCTTCTAAAAACACTGTACAACAGCCAGTTCAGAACACTGTAGTTTCTGGGAAAGAGTCTTTGATTCAGCAAGGAAGTGTTCGCCCGAAGGCCGATAACTATAGCAGTGCACCTTCACAACAGGTTTCTAAACCAAGCAGCGACAATCGTCCTGAAGTTCCTTTCACTCGTCCTTCTAACATTGGTGGTGGAGTGGTTCGCGATCTGAATACACCGGCTCAATCATCACCTTCAAGAGGAAATGTTGCTGAACCTGCTAGACCTTCGATCAACCAAGAAAAGCCAGCCCAACAGCCTTATGCACCAAGTTATAACTACGGGAACGGTGTGCGTGGAAATGGCAACAACGCAGTAACTCGTCCATCTGAACCAGTTAGACCACAAAGTGCTCCTAGTTATGACAATACCATTCGTAACAACGGGAACAACGGAGTTCGCCCATCTGAGCCAATTCGCCCTAACAATTATGCACCTGTAGAACAAAGACGTCCGGAAAACAACACTCCAGCACAACGTCCAAATCAACAACAGCAATACAATCAACCTAGAACGCCATCAAATGCAGTAGTTCCTCGTACCGAGCAGCCTAGAACCAATTCTTATCAGCAGCCTAGCCGCACCGAAGAGCCTAGAAACAACTACCAGCAATATCAGCGTGCTCCACAGCCTGAACGTCAACCTTCTAA
The DNA here is from genome assembly GCA_945883545.1 of Chitinophaga pinensis. Taxonomy (GTDB): domain Bacteria; phylum Bacteroidota; class Bacteroidia; order M30B66; family M30B66; genus CAMCXT01. Next base: position 1,839 of record CAMCXT010000058.1, read on the forward strand.
TCAGAATTACCAAACACCACAGAGAGAACAACGCAATAGCTATTCTCAACCACAGCAACGCCAGCAAATGGATCAACCTTCAAGATCTGGTGGAAGCAGAATGGAAAGTGCGCCTAGAAACTCAGCTCCACAAAGAAGTGGATCTTTCGAAAGTGCGCCTAAAAGCAACTCAAATGGTGGTGGTTCGAACCGCAACAGCAATGGTGGTTCAAACAATTCAGGAGGTAAAGTAAATAGTCCACGTCGTTGATCCTAGAAATCATGTTTAAGAAAAGTGTTTTGATGACCCTGCCAGCGATGATGTTGACCATGTCGACAGTATCGCTGGCGCAAAACACCGACGATGCCATTCGATACAGCCAAACAATTACAGGCGGTACAGCATTGTCGGCAGGCATGGGAGGCGCAATTGGAGCTTTGGGTGGTGATTACTCAGTTGCCAGTGTTAATCCAGCAGGCTTAGGCTTGTACAGAAAATCGGAGTTTGGAGGAACAATCGGATTCTTCAATGCTTCTGGAAATAGTACTTACTATGGAACTTCAGATGACGACCGAAAATTCAACTTCAACATTCCGAATTTTCACTTGGTCATCAACAGCCCCAATCCCAATAGGTTAAAAACCAAAGGTTGGATGAGTACAACATTCGCAATCGGATACAACAAGCAAAACAACCTTGGAGAATACTGGAGATTTAGAGGAGATAATTCAGATTCATCTATTGTAAATGCCTTTATAAAAGATGCTGGCAAATTAACACCAGACAATTTAAATCCATTTTCATCAGGTCTTGCCTATAATACTTTTTTAATAGATCCAGACCAATCAACTGGCGCTTACACTAGTTTGAATGTTCCGTTAGGCAATGAATACAACCAAACTGGAGTGATGGATGCAAGAGGCAGAATCGGTGAAACGAATATTACCTTTTCTGGAAATTACAGCAATAGGTTGTACGTTGGAGGCGCAATCGCTATTAGAAGATTGGTTTACGAAAGAGAATACACTTTCACCGAGCGGGATCTTTTAGATTCAGTTCCAACTTACGATCAACTTCAATATCGTCAATTCCAAGAAGACCGAGGAACCTCTTTCGCGGTTCGTGGAGGTGCTATTTTCCGAGTGAGTGATTACTTCCGATTGGGGGCTTCTGCCCTACTTCCACTCGATTATTCTATCCGAACAACCTATTCTGGCAGTATCGATTCTGAAGTAGCGAATACCACTCACTTTTATGAAGCTGAGGGTGAATACCGTTACAAACTTCGTCAGCCGGCTCGTTTTACAGGTAGTGCAACTTTTGTTTACGAGAAGTTGGCCATCCTTTCTGTTGATTATGAATTGGTTGATTATTCAAGGATTCGATTGAACGATGATGCGGATAGTTTTCTTGACCAGAACGATAGAATTAGAAGCGAGCTAAGAAACACTGGCAATCTTCGCGCTGGTCTTGAATTTCGATTCACAGATTTGTATGTAAGAGGTGGATTTCAATCTACTGGCTCTCCTTATGTGAACGAGAACTTTGGAAAACCAATCCAGCAATACGCATTAGGATTTGGTTATAGAAATGAGGAATTCTTCTTTGATGTAGCCTATACCTTTTCGAAACGGGATCAATTGTATTTCCCTTATAGCTATGCAGGATCGACCAATCGCCCAGCAACCATCCAATCAAATAGCAACCAATTGTTGTTGTCGGTTGGAACAAGATTCTAAAACTACTTTCTCCATCTTTTTAAAGAAGCCTCGGCCTTTGCGTCGAGGCTTTTTTTGTATGGATGATCCGGAAATTGAGCAACCATTTTGAAATATGTTTCTGCCTGTTGGTCATTTCGTTGTTCAAAAATTAAACCGCATTGCAAGGCTGCCGAAGCCGCGAAGTACTCGTTGAGTTTCTTACCGATTTCGATTGTCTTTTTTAAATAAACGAGTGCTTGATCATATTTCTTCAAACCTTGGCAATTGCGCCCCAAACGGTACCAAAACTCTGAAGCATCATAGGCATCTCGTAAATTCAAATCGTTTACAGAAATGGCCTTGGTACTTTGTTCGAATTGACCACCATCGTGCAGCAATCGGGCTTTCAGCAGCGCTAGATTGGGCAATCGGTTCGATTGGGCCTCTAGTTGAGCTTGCCTATCGTCGTCGGTTAATGTGTTGCCGACCGTTAAAATTCGGCTAATGCAACGGTGGTATTGCGCAGTGTCATTTTTCAGAAAAGCCATCCACCCTTTTTTTCGCCATGCGGATTTTAAGAAAGTAGTTCCGGCAAAAGTGTTTAGATAGTCGTCGAAATAACCTTTATCGTCAAACGATTGATTTAAGTAGCATTCTCCTAAGAAATAATATACAACTGAAGGTGTATTTTCACCAGCTAAAGACTCGCATTCTTGAAACTTTACTGCAGCCAATTTCATGCTCTTTTGCTTGAAGAATGCTAAGGCTTGAGTTAGCTTACTTAGGCTGTTGGATGTTGTTTCGGTAACTGTAATAGGCGTTTCTCCTAAAAGGTTCGACTCGATGAAGAAGCGAATAAACCTAATCTCTGGTAACAAGTATGTATAGGTTTGTTGACGAAGAATTTCACGTTCTAGTTGAAGTATTTCTTGTTGTGCTTGAATGCCGTTTCCAGAGATGCCTGCTAAATCGGATAACCACTTGTATGAATTCGGGATGGAAGCACCCAAAGCGTGCAACATGGCCGCAGGCTTGAGGTTGAGATAAAATTCAGGATGCTTTTTTTGGTTCGTTTCCCAGTGTAGAAAGGCTTTTCGAAGTTCCTTGGCAGCTAACACTTCCTCGCCGGCTTTCATGCGCATGATCGACCATTGCAGATGAAATTCGGACAAGGTGAAATGGTAAAATGGAGAAGACCGGTCGGCTGCTTCAAGATGTTCTAACCGATCTTTTCTTGTGGATAAAAGTTGGCGGTAAAACTGACGACGGTCGGTAACAGCAAATTCGTAGAAATCGAAAGTGTTTTGGAGATAATCAGAAAATGGATTGATTGGATTTTTTTCGGCCTCCTTTTGCAGATGGTGCCGAACCATGTCCTTGTTGAATTGTGTGATTTCGATGTACGCTGCAACAATATCTTCTGTTAGCCTGAATGTAGGCGCTTGTGCAATGGTGCACATGGGTAAAAGCAGCAATACAAATAGATACAGGCGTTTCATGGCATAAAAAAAGGGACACCTTTCGGAAATCCCTTTCAATATTATCGAAAATTGATGTTAAATCGTTGTTTCGTCAGCAATTTCTGGATCTACAAGGATTCTTCCGCAGTATTCGCAAACGATGATTTTCTTGCGAAGACGAATATCCATTTGACGTTGAGGTGGAATTTTGTTGAAGCAACCACCGCAAGCATCACGCTGGATAGCTACTACAGCCAACCCGTTTATTGCATTTGAACGCACACGCTTGTAAGCAGTGTAAAGACGTTCTTCAATTTTGGTTGCAGCACCAGCAGATTCTTGGATTAACAACTCTTCTTCTTTTTCAGTTTCAGCAACGATATCAGCTAACTCAGCTTTTTTGTGCTCTAGGTCGCTTGAACGGTCTACAAGGATTGTTTTTGATTGTTCGATCAAGTCGTTCTTAGCGTCGATTGCAGCTTTGAATTCTTTGATTCGCTTTTCAGACAATTGAATGTCTAATGTTTGATACTCGATTTCTTTGTTGATCGAATCGAATTCGCGGTTGTTTCTAACGTTTCCTTGTTGAGCCTCGTATTTCTTGATCAAGTTTAATGAATCATTGATCGCATTTTTCTTATCCTTGATTGATTGATCAAGCTGCCCCACTTCTACTTCTAGATTTGAAATGCGGGTTTGAAGACCAGCTAGTTCATCTTCCAGATCTTGAACCTCCAAAGGAAGCTCTCCTCTAACGATCCGAATCTTATCGATTTGGGTGTCTACCACCTGTAATTTGAACAGGGAGCGGAGTTTTTCTTCAACGGTGATGTCAGACTTAGTTTCAGCAATATTTACACTCATGGTTCAGAGATAATGAATTGGATTTGTTTGAACGCTCGTTAGGCAGCCGGCAAAATTAGGAAAATTATCCTTTAAATGATCATAAATAAGTTGCATTGTAAACTGTTCATTCTCAAAGTGTCCGATATCAATGATCAAAATTCTGTTGTCGGCATCGAAAAACTGGTGGTATTTGAAGTCGGAAGTGAGGAAAACTTGAGCTCCGGATGAAATTGCATCTTTCAACAAAAACGAACCCGAACCACCACACCAAGCGATGCGCGTAATTTGATCGTCGACAATTGCTGTGTGGCGGATTGTTCCACCAAAAATTGTTTTGATTTTTTGAAGGAGTTCGGTGGTTAAAATGGGCTGTTCAAAGTTACCAACCATTCCTGAACCCGTTTCTTGAAGTGGATTCTCCAATTTCACAAAGTTGTAAGCCACTTCCTCGTAAGGATGGGCTTCGACCAAGGCTTTGAAAACGGCATCTTTTTTCCAAAAAGGAAGGATGGTTTCGATTCGGGTTTCAGGTTCGTAGCGACGAACACCGATTTCACCCGTAAAAGGATCTGCTCCTTCCCCCGGACGAAATGTGCCTGTACCTTGGAGTGTGAAGCTACAGTTGTCATATTTACCGATCGCTCCAGCACCGGCACTGAACAAAGCCTCCATCACTGAAGTTGCATGTTCATTTGGAACATACACGCTGAGTTGCAACAGATGCCCTTCCGCGGAGCGCAAAATAGAAGGATTTTGAATGCCCAACAAATCGCCAATCTTGCGGTTTACACCGGTGTGCACATTGTCGAGATTGGTATGAATGGCGTAAATGGCAATGTCGTTTTTGATGGCCAAGATCAGTGCGCGCTCGATGTAATTCTTGCCCGTTAACTTCTTGATGCCCGAAAAAACAATTGGATGGTGCGCAACAACGAGATTGCAGCCTTTTTGAATGGCTTCTTGGATAACTTCAGGGGTGCTGTCGAGACAGATCATAGCACCTGTGCAAGTCCAATTTGAGTCGCCACTAAGCAAGCCCGCGTTATCGTAATCTTCTTGTAATGCAAGTGGCGCCAATTGTTCAAGGCAGGTTGTCACCTCACGGATGGTAAAATTCATAACAGCGAAATTAATTGAATCTGCAAAATATCTCTTGTAGATCTAGGCGTTTGTGGATAAAAGTGTTGAATTGTCGAAAGTTTTGAATGGATTGCTGATTGAAAAGTGGAAAATGCATACAATTTCATTTTACTTTGCAGCATGTGGAGAACCCTGCTCCTGCCCTTTTCGATGTTATTCGGACTTGTACTTCAGGTTCGGCATCTTCTGTTTGACCGTGGCATTTTAAAATCATACAGCCCTGAAATTCCATCTATTGTGGTTGGAAACCTTTGTTTGGGCGGCAGTGGAAAAACCCCGATGGTGATCAAAATTGGTTCTTGGTTGATCAACCACAAGCGAATGGCTTTTTTGAGTCGCGGTTATGGCCGCACGAGCGATGGATTTCAATGGGTGGAGTTAGATGCAAAACCAGAAGTAACGGGCGATGAGCCTCGTCTTTTTAAAACTGCATTTCCCGATGCTGCCGTTGCAGTGGATGCAAACCGAACCCAAGGCATTAAAAAGATTCTGCATGCGCGCCCAAAAACACAAGCCATCATTTTAGACGATGCCTATCAGCACAGAAAAGTAAAAGCAGGTTTAAACATCTTGTTGGTTCCAGCTGATTCATTCAATCGAATGAGAATGTTAGTGCCTGCTGGAGATGAACGCGATTTGTGGCAACGAAGAAATGCTGCTAGTTTGGTAGTGATTACTAAATGCAATACATCAATATCTGAGAACGAAAAGAGGCAGATTTTAAAATCGTTGGATTTGAAAAAAGGCATTCCAGTATTTTTCTCCTCCATTAAATACGAAGGATTGGTATCGTTTGATGGTTTGCACAAATTCCCAATTCGTGATTTGATCGATAAAAAGATTTTATTGGTGACAGGAATTGCCGATGGTGAAATGTTGAAGCATGATCTGGAATCGTTTGGTGCTGAAGTGGAACATCTTGCCTTTAAGGACCATTACGACTATACAGCCAAAGACATCAGTCGGATAGAACAAAATCTTAGTAAGTTTGCTTCTGTAGATCGCATGATTTTAACAACTGGCAAAGACCGTGTGAAGCTAGAGAGCAAACTGAATCCGAACGACGTTTCTCATTGGTTTGAAATACAAACTGATTTGAAATTTGATCGGGAGGAAGAACTTAAGAAACTGATTTTCAAATATGTTGACACAAATTCAAGAGACCGTAAATTATATTAGTGAGAAAACCTCTTTATTCCAGCCCAACGCTGGGATCATTTTAGGAACTGGATTGGGTGGATTGGTTCGAGAGATTGAAGCCCAGTTTGTTTTGCCGTATGAGGAAATTCCCAATTTCCCAGTGTCGACAGTAGAAGGGCATTCGGGGAAATTGATTTTCGGAAAAATTGGTGGGCGTAACGTAGTGGTGATGCAAGGTCGTTTCCATTATTATGAAGGTTATTCGATGCAACAGGTTGCATTTCCTGTGCGTGTAATGAAATATCTCGGGATTCAGTTCCTCTTCGTGAGCAACGCCAGCGGAGGTATGAACCCAGCTTTCGAGATTGGCGATTTGATGGTGTTGAACGACCACATCAGCTTGCTGCCAGACAATCCGCTAATTGGGAAAAACGACAAAGAAATTGGTCCACGTTTCCCAGACATGAGCGAGCCTTACGACCGTGAGATGATCAAGAAGGCACACGTTTATGCTCAAAAAGAAGGATTTAAATTGCACGAAGGCGTTTACATCAGCGTTACCGGGCCTTGTTTTGAAACGCCAGCGGAATATCGTTACATGCGTATTATTGGCGGCGATGCGGTTGGAATGTCGACCGTGCCAGAAGTGATTTGTGCACGTCACATGGGCGTTCCTTGCTTCGCCATTAGCGTGATTACCGATTTGGGGATTGATGGAAAGATTCAAGAAACCACACACGAAGACGTAATAAAGGCGGCTTCAAAGGCTGAAGTGAAGATGACCTCGATTTTCAAGCATTTGATTTCTGAACATATATAGTATTGTGGGCAGCATTTACTACTTTTGCCGCCGGAAATAAAAACTAGAAATCCAAATGGCTACCAATATCACCTTTACAATGTTGAAGCCTGATGCAGTTGAAAACAACTATATCGGTGCAATTCTTCAAAAAATCAACGAAGCTGGTTTCCGCGTTAAAGCGATGAAATACACTCGTCTTTCAACTGAAACAGCAGGACAGTTTTATGCAGTTCACGCAGCTCGTCCATTCTACAACGACTTAGTGAGCTACATGTCTTCTGGTCCGATCGTAGCTGTTATTCTTGAGAAAGAAAATGCAGTTGCTGATTTCCGTGACCTTATCGGAGCAACAGATCCAGCGAAAGCTGCACCTGGAACTATCCGCGCTTTGTTTGCAAAGTCGATTGAGGCTAACGCAGTACACGGTTCTGACAGTGATGAGAATGCTGCTATCGAAGGCAGTTTCTTCTTCTCTGCTTTAGAGCAATTCTAAGCTTAAAGTAATTCTTTTGAAAGCTGCTTATCTCACTGGTAAGCAGCTTTTTTTATTGAATTACCTGCACCTTTAGTTTACACGAATTTCCAGCAACCGAAGTGTAATTTAAAAGATACAAGCCAGGCGTTTCGGGCGTTTGAATTTTACCAGATTCAAAATTAGCAGACCACGAAATTCCATTCATGTTGGTCCATGTAATTGATTCGCCTTTCTTCAGATCTATGTTTTGAAGTTGATGAAAATTGCACGTTTGAAATACCGGAATCTGAGTGGAATTGAATCCATTGTTGTAATCGAGCTCAATGTCCATAATGACTGGTAAATGATCTGCAAAATCATGTAAGGCTTGAATCACAGAATCGGGAGCGCTGGTGTTTGTTGGCGCAGCAATGATGGATTTGTTGAAGTGTTGCCCATCGTTTCCGATTGCTGTGTAGGAATTTTCAAGGTAACGAACGCCATACCGACCATCTAGAATGGCATCGTTGGGAAGAATAAAATCGAAGCGATCGTCGAGGCCACCGGTAACACCAAGATCGAAAGATGCCGTTCGAGGACTTTGGGTATGCACATCGCTGAAAGAGCTATTGTTGCTCCAATTTCCAATGCGGTTGATGGGATCGTTTAGCTTGTTTGCACCATCCTCCAAGAGGTTTGCCCATGCTGGTTCGGAAGCATTGTAAAGATTTAAATCGCCCATGAGCATGAAGTTTCCACCTGGTGGACGGTTATCGATGTAAATGCGAATGTCGGCAGCTTGTTGGGCACGTTGTGCTTCGTTGTCGGTTCCGGTGCTCGATTTAAAGTGCACGACCATACAAGTAAAAAACACAGTATCGGGGTGAATTTGGAAATCCTGGGTTTTCGAATAATAGGTGTAAACGTTGGTGCGTCGAGGCTGTGTAGCTATTGAAATCTGACGGTGAAGCTGAAGTTTGTTTTTGTTGTAAAACATCATGGTCATCAGCTCGGTTTCTTGCACCCATCCTGCATTGTCGTAAATGCTTGTATCGAAGGCATGCTTCCGAAGTGAATCGATTGCTGAAAGCTCGGTAAGCTCTTGTAAACCGATCAAATCAGGTTGAACGTGATCTATAATCGTGCGGAGGATTGGGGCTTTGTTGGAATTCCCTTCGGGGAAACGTAGCACGTTGTACGACATCACTTTAAGGGTATCGTTTTGTGCGGAGGCCATTCCCGCGAGAGCGGAAAGGAAAAGAAGGATAATGGATCGTCGCTGCAAGTCTTTCATCATTACAAGTGTAGTGCATTTAAGATAAAGTGCGCTCAAAGTGCGGATTATAAGATGAAAACCTTGATCTTTATCGACAGTGAAAAAATTACTTTGTTCACTGTCGATTTTCTGTGCAGCATCGATTGTTTCGAATGCACAAACAAACGTAGCTCCAACCGCCGATGTATGTGATTTGAAGCCGATCATGAAGAAATTTACACCCAATGGAGATGGCGTGGATGATGTTTTTCAGGTGAAGTCGGACTGTAGATTGGATAATTTTTCATTTCAGATGTTTAATCGTTGGGGTACTAGTTTGTTTTCGAGTGAAGATCAAAATTTCACGTGGTTAGGTCTCGACCAAAAAGGAAATCTCGTAGAGATGGGAACTTATTTCTATAAGATCAGCTTCTTCTTGAGTGGGGAGAAAAAGGAGGTTACTGGGTTTGTGAGCATCGTTTATTGATCATTGCCTCACCTCGGACTGAAGTCCGAGGTTGCGAGGAGAACTAATTCAGCTAATTGAGATGGAAGAAAAATGTGTAGGTTTGGCTTTCACATTTTTAAGACATGCGTAGAATTACAATTAGCTTGTTGCTATTTGCAGGAATTTCATGGTCGGCGAACGCCCAAAAAGACCTTACAATTGATGAAATTTTCAGGAAGCCCGAATTAAATCCGGTTACATTAAGACAACTAAAATGGGCAGGTAGTAGCTCTCGAGTGAGTTGGGTAGCTAAAGAGAAATTGATTCTTCACACGATTGGGAAACGTGAAGCAGGATCGCAGGCATTCAAGCCTGATACTGTGCTTTCGGTGGCAGAACTGAATAAAGATTTAAAACGATTTCCACAGATTACTTGGTTGGATGAAGAAAGATTCGCCTATAGCTTCAAGGGAAACCAGATTGTTTTTAATTGGAAAACCAAGCAAGAATTGTCGCGCTTAAATTTTGGTGAAGATGCAGAACTCACTGATTTCACTGAGAAGCAAGACAAAGTAGCCACCACAAAAGGCAATAATCTATTTGTTCAAGTAGGATCAACTGTTCGAAACATCAGCAACGAATCGAACAAAGATGTTGTTTATGGTCAGTCGGTTCACCGCAACGAATTCGGCATTTCCATGGGTACATTCTGGAGTCCGACGGGGGCGAAACTTGCATTTTACCGGATGGATCAAAGCATGGTGACAGATTACCCGATTGTAAATATTGGGACGAAACCAGCTGAAGTGAACGCGATTAAATATCCGATGGCAGGCCAGAAAAGCCATCACGTAACATTGGGAGTTTATGATTGGGCGACCGAAAAGACCATCTATTTGCAAACCGGCGAACCGAATGAACAATACTTAACCAACATCTCATGGTCGCCCGATGAAAAGTACATTTTGATTGCTGTGGTAAATCGCGACCAGAACGAAATGAAGCTCAATCAATACAACGTTTCGGATGGAAGTTTCGTGAAAACCTTTTTTACAGAAAGTGACCCACAATGGGTTGAACCCGAAAATCCTGCTGTGTTTGTTCCTGGAACGGTAGATCAATTCATCTGGCAAAGTGAGCGTAATGGTTACAATCAACTTTACCATTACAACTTGGATGGGAAATTGATCAAAGCGATTTGCCCAGAACAAATGATTGTTACCGACTTCAATGGATTTGATATTAAAGGCAAAGAAGTGTTTGTAACAGTTTCTGAAAACGATGGACTTCAGCGAAATGCGTGGAGAATTTCATTGAAAGGGAAGGCTACAAAAATTCAAATGGCCAATGGCATGCATCGTTTTCAATTGAATAGCGAGGGAACGATGCTTTTGGATGAATTCAGCAGTGCGGAAATTCCAAAAACGAGTGTGTTTAATCCATATTCGGCGTTGGTTAAAAGTGCAGATGGAAAAATTGAATTGATTCTTCAGGATTCGGTAGATCCAACACTTGGTTATAACCTACCAAAACCTTCAATTGTGAAGTTAAATGCATCAGATGGTTCGGTATTAAATGGTCGTTTGTACATGCCTAAAAACATGAAATCGGGCGAAAAATATCCAGTGGTGATCTATCTCTATGGCGGTCCGCACGCCCAAATGGTGACGAACAGCTGGATGGCCGGTGGAAATTTGTGGATGAGTTGGATGGCATCACAGGGTTATATTGTTTGGACGATGGATAACCGTGGTTCATCGGACCGTGGTTTGGAATTCGAGCAAGCAGTGCATGGCCGTTTAGGCACCATCGAAATGGAAGATCAATTGAAGGGTTTTGAGTATTTGAAAAGTCTGCCACAAGTGGATCCAGCGCGAATTGGCGTCCATGGATGGAGCTTTGGAGGATTCATGACCACTACCCTACTCACGAAGAATCCGGGTGTGTTTAAGGCTGGTGTTGCTGGCGGTCCAGTGATTGATTGGTCGTTGTATGAAATCATGTACACTGAGCGATACATGGACACACCAGAACAAAATCCGAAAGGCTACGAAGAAGCAAATTTGCTCAATGCTGCAAAGAATTTGAAAGATCGATTGATGTTAATTCATGGAACAGTGGATGATGTAGTGGTTTGGCAACACAGTCAGGAAATGGTAAAAAAATGCGTGGATGAAGGTGTCTTGATTGATTACATGATTTATCCAGAACATCCACACAATGTAAGTGGTAAAGACCGTTTACATCTTTACAAAACCATCAGCAGGTATTTGATGGACAATTTGTAGGAATTGAATTATCCGATTTAAATCTGAAGATTATGCGCCAATTGTTGATCACCTTAGTATTCGTAATTGGCGCATCCAACTTATTGGTATCACAGCGTTTGATCCATGTTTTTGTGGCACTTTGCGACAACGAAAATCAAGGTATTGTGAAAGTTCCTAAAGGCATTGGTAATGGACAAGATCCGAACACCAATTTATATTGGGGATGTGGTTACGGAGTGAAGACTGTTTTCACACGAGATAAATCGTGGAAGAAATTGAATGTGCCCTTGACCAAAGATGGAAAAATTCTGGATCGGCTGCTGTTTAAGCATGCCACTGAGGATGTGTATTTATTGGCTGAAGCCTATGATGGCAGAGAGATGGAAGCTTGTGTAAAAGCTATGCTGGATGCGGCATCTGGAAATTTATCAGTAGATATCGAAGCAGACGGGAAAAAGTTAGCCTTTGGTGGAAATTCGGATTTGATTTGCTTTACTGGTCACAACGGATTGATGGATTTTACACCGACTTGGCAATTTAAATCGGGCAATTCGAAGAAAAGAGAAACCATAATTTTGGCTTGTTACAGCAAGAGTTATTTCAAGCCTTATATTGCACAATGTGGCGCTTCGCCATTGATTTGGTCGACCGGTTTAATGGCACCTGAAGCCTATATTTTACAATCGGCATTTCGGTCTTGGGTAGCTAAGGAAAGTAATGAAAAGGTTCGTGATTCGGCAGCTGGAGCGTATAGCAAATACCAGAAATGTAGTTTGGGAGCTGCGCGAAAATTGTTGGTTACAGGAAATTAAATGAGGTTGCAATAAATTAATTCACTAATTTATCTAATTTGAAAATAGCTGTCATCACTGCAAATAGGATGATGAATTTGGTAGAATACCATTCCAATTTCCTTGAGTTTTAAACACTTGAAACCGAGAGAACAATTCTTCTTTGTACCAATTGTTGTTTCTTGTTTTTTCGATCGCAACGCGGTGTTCGGTTGATTGATAAGCAAATTGTTTGAGCGATGCAGCATCTTTCCAAAGGCTAAATGTGGCCATTTGAAGAATTGGCACTTCCCCTACTCCAATGGAGAATTCAAGACCAGGATTTTCTTTTAGCGATTTCTGTGAAGTTGGTACATATTTCCAAAATTCTATGAGCCAATTCCATTTGATTGTTGCGCGCGTGAGTACTGCGATTGGTGAATCTTGACTAATGATAGCGCTTTTCTCGAAAGGTACTTTCTTATTCCAGGTTCCGTGTGCGGCAATATTTCGAAGGTAGAGCGTCCAAATTTCGGATGCTTTATTTCTATACTGATCAATCAATGGATGCTTTTCGAAAAAACGATCAGCAGCAGATTGATTTTCCCACACTTGCAGTAATGAATACACCGACCAATCGGGAAATGGATTAAACCCACCGTTTTTCCCGCTTCCCATGAGGCGATAAAATGAAAGACCTTGCACCGATTTTAGGTGAGCATGCCCAAATTGCATCATTTTTAATGCCCACAATTTGGATTTGAAACCAGAGTACCGAAAAAAGGAAATGGTGGTGATTTGCTCGCTCATTTTAAAAGGTGTAACCGCTGTGTTGGCAACAAGTATAGCGTTAATAATGTTTTATTATTATTGAAATAACTATAATTAATCAAAATCAATCTTTCTTTTCTTCATAATATTTTGAATATTTTCACCTCTAAACCAAGCTTGAGGAATTAAATCAAGTCGTCAGTTCTTTCTAGTTTTTTGTTCTTAGTAAAGTTATCTTGTTCGGTTTTGCTCCAAAGTTCCGTTTATTTCATAACACAATCATTAATATTCATAGACATCCTTTCGATTCAAATTGTAGCGATTGAACGGTGGGTTATGTAAAAAGTATGGAATTGATTGGCGCATCGCTAATGCACCATGAATTTGCTTTGGCACTTTTTACATCAACCCATTTACCTATTCTATAGTTCAAAGTATCTTAAAGGCAAAACGTTTTGAAGCATCTCAAATAGACAAACAAAAAGGCGTGATACAAAATAATTCCTTAATTTAGCAGGAAAATTGAATCTAAATGAAAATTTTGCTTGAAATACCTGATAGTAAAGCATCATTCTTTTTGGAGATGTTGAAAAGCATTGCATTCGTAAAAAAAGTATCACCCCTGAGTGATGTAAAAGCAGAACAAATTCTTTCAATTCGCGAAGCAACATCCGAATTGAAGCAAATTCGTGAAGGAAAACTAAAAGGCATTTCTTCAAAAAAATTATTGGATGCTCTTTAAGATAGTCGCTGTTCCTCGGTTTGCAAAAGATGCGAAGAAGCTTTCAAAAAAGTACCCTTCCCTGAAAGAAGATCTAAGCCAACTTGTCCAATCCTTGGAGAGACAGCCTCTCCAAGGAAAAAATCTAGGAAATAATTGTTTTAAAATTAGGTTGGCTATTCGCTCAAAGAACTCGGGAAAGTCTGGTGGAGCAAGAATCGTTACCTATGTTACAGTCTTGGACTCCATTGTTTATCTATTGTGCATTTATGATAAATCAGAACAAGATGACATAGGAGACAAGGAATTACAAGATATTTTGAAAGGCATAGACAAATAAAGTCTGAAAGTTTTTTTTAAAGTTAATTTGAAATTTTCACTTCATAATAAATTTCAGCAGCATTTATAAATATTAACTATCCAGCAGCTGCTATAGTACTTTACAGGCGATCACCTTAGGATAAGCCTTCATCCATTGCTCAGAAATTTGTGTTCTGCGGAATTTTTCTTACAACATTAATTATATTTATAATCTTTCACTTGGGGATTTTTACCTAATTATTTTATTGGTGTTTGTTAATTATAATTGATAGTTTCACAATTTTTCTTATCCAAATACTTGCAGAAATAAATCATACAAAGAATAAATCAAATCTCCTCTATTATCAATTGAAATTAATTGTCGATAACAATTGAATTTAACTTAAATAATTTCTGTCCTCTATTTTTGAGCACGGAGATAAAATCGCTGGCAAAAAACTGATTTAAATAATCCCAATCGCTGGCATTCATGCTGGCATTTCCATTCTTGTCTAGGTTATCTACTATTTTAATATTCTGAATTATTTCAAATTGATCACTCATTTTTATGAAATCTTTTCGCCAAATAATTAGTCCGTATGAACCTAAAAAAGAAGTTTTAATTTCTGGGTGAATTGCCCACATTTTTTCAAGTTGAGCTTCTGGATATTTAAATAAATCATTTTGGGAGTTTCCAATTCCTAGAAATTCACTTGTTAGAATATTGGAAATGTCGGGCTTACTGCTGTTGCTGTATGACAATGCAGCAAAGGTAAAATAGTGAGGACTTTTGTCTTTGAAGGCACTCGTGCAAAGCAATACTTTGTAATTTCCGTCTGCTGCTTTAAATGTGAGCAGATCTCCAGGGAAAATATCTGTAATCCTTTGCATTCACCTAATTAAATTGAAATTCGATTTTGAAAATTGAAATGAACTCCAATGGTTTTATTTTGGATTTTATTCCTTAATTACCTTGAATGATTGTTTCATTTGGTTATTCAAGACAATAAAATACAAACCACTTGGCAATTCATTCATTTCGATTGGATGAAGATTGATTGAAATCACTCCAGATAAAACTGTTCTACCTATATTATCAAAAACTTTGTATCCTAGACCTTGATTTTCTGCATTGGAATTCAAATACAGAATATCGTTCACTGGATTTGGATATACACTAACTGTTTGTTCTGTGTTGCTTCCATTCATGCCTACAATTCCTTCCACGGTTAATGTTGCAACATCCGAGGTGCTTGCACAAGTTCCAGATGAAACGATGCAGCGATATTGTTGGTTGTTGTTGTTGAAGGTCACTCCAGTAACAGTAAGCGTATTGGAAGTGGCGCCGCTGAACTGTCCGCCATTGGCGATATTTGAGAAACCACTGCCAGCATCTAATTGCCATTGGAAATTGGCCGTTGGACTGGTAGAATTTACCGTAAAAATTACTTCACTATTTTCTACAGTGGTTTCGCTGATTGGTTGAACGTCGATTCCTA
>CAMCXT010000059.1 GCA_945883545.1 Chitinophaga pinensis
GAGTTGATTGAATCAGCTTGTGAAATTGCAATGATGCCCATTTCGTAGTCATTCACGATGTCAGCAACATAGATATTGTTTAAAACAAGATCGTTAGCAGGAGGAACAACCAAAGCAACGTCATCAATCATCCAGCTGTAAGCACAACCTGCAAGTGCATTGATTGTAGATGGGCTGTAAAATTGGAAACGGATCATTACAGAGTCCTGACCAGCAGCAGTTGGCGTAACATAAACTTTTGCTTTTGTAGGGTTTGTTGGAACCGCATCGTTGTTAGTCAAATCGCGGTTTACATAGTATTTATCCCAAGTGGTGCCTCCATTGTTAGAAACAAATACGAATGTTGAATCATAGAAACGACGGTATTGTTGTTCGAATTCAACAACAAGTTCAGAGTAAGCTGAACAGTCGATCATGTTGGTTGTAGTCAAGTTTGCGATTTGACCATTTGTAGAGCAAAGCAAATCTGAATCGAACAACGCAAAGCCATTAGCAGCAGAAGTCGACAAAATATCATCAATAGCGAAAGGTCCAGCAGGGCCGTTTGTACCAATTACCCAATTGTCATCAGCACCAGCGCCACTTCCAATTTCGTTAGCGATAGTCCAATCAGCTGGAACAGAAAAATCATTCGTCCATACAACTTCACGGTTCGAAGAACCTGCTGATTGTACAGAAGCACTTTGTGTGAATTTAGCATTGTTTTTCACTGCAGAAAATGCAGCGGTTTCTACTTTTTGAGCCGTCAATGCTACTGCACTGCTCAAAAATGAAATGAGTAAAAATTTAGATTTCATTGTGTGGTTTTAATTTTTGTGTTGAATTGCGTGTAAAATCAGTTTACAAAGTTAGATTTTCAGTTAACAATACCAAAACATCCTTGTAACAAATCCAAGTTTACATTTCTGCGTATGCCTCGATAGGCGCGCAACTACAAACCAAATTTCGATCTCCATAAGCGTTATCGATTTTTCCAACCGAAGGCCAAAATTTATTTTCGCTTACCCAGTTGAGCGGATAGGCTGCTTTTTCGCGCGAATATGGTTTGCTCCAGCTGTCGGAAATTACCATAACAGCTGTGTGTGGAGCATTTACAATCACATTATTTGTCTCGTCGGCCAATGCACTTTCAATTTCGGCTACTTCGTTTCTGATGCTGATCATGGCTTCACAGAAACGGTCTAGTTCTTCTTTACACTCGCTTTCCGTTGGCTCGATCATGATGGTTCCCGGAACAGGAAATGAAACGGTTGGTGCATGGTAGCCATAGTCCATCAATCGCTTGGCGATATCAGCTACTTCAACTTTAGCGGTTCGTTTAAATTCACGGCAATCAAGAATCATTTCATGCGCAACAAATCCAGCCTTCCCTTTGTAAAGAATTGGGTAGTGCTTTTCAAGTAGAGCCCGCATGTAATTGGCATTTACAATAGCGTACTTGGTCGAAATGGTGAGTCCTTCGCTGCCCAACATTTTGATATAAGCATACGAAACAAGCAAAATCAACGAACTTCCAAATGGTGTAGCCGAAACTGCGTGAATTGCTTTTTCTCCGCCCGTTTCAATCAATGCATGGCCTGGAAGATAGGGTGCCAATTTAGAATTCACACCGATTGGGCCCATTCCTGGTCCACCGCCTCCATGTGGAATTGCAAACGTCTTGTGTAAATTGAGGTGACAAACATCAGCACCAATATTTCCCGGAGAAGTTAATCCCACTTGAGCGTTCATGTTCGCGCCATCCATGTAAACCAAACCTCCATTTTCATGGATGATATCGGTAATATCGATGATGGCTTCTTCGAATACACCGTGTGTTGAAGGGTAGGTAACCATCAAACACGAAAGATTGTCTTTGTGTTGAATCGCTTTTGTGCGTAAATCGTTGAAATCGACATTGCCCATTTCGTCGCAAGCAACAACCACAACGTGCATTCCGGCCATTACTGCCGATGCAGGATTTGTTCCGTGTGCCGATGAAGGAATAAGAGCGATGTTTCGGTGGTGATCTCCTCGGTGCTGATGGTATGCGCGAATGGTCATCAATCCAGCATATTCACCTTGTGCGCCCGAATTTGGTTGAAGCGAAACAGCCTCAAATCCTGTCGCCTCACAAAGTGCGCTCGACAATTCTCTGAAGATTTCATGATAACCTTCAGCCTGCCAAGCAGGGATAAATGGATGAAGATTCGCAAATCCTGGTAAGCTCAATGGCATCAATTCGGTAGCAGCATTGAGTTTCATGGTACAAGAACCCAAAGCAATCATTGAATGATTCAAAGCCAAATCCTTGTTCTCGAGCTTTTTGATGTAACGCATCATTTCGGTTTCCGAATGATAGCTGTTAAACACCGAATGCGTCAGGATTTCACTTTTTCTAGTAAGGCTTTCAGGGAACAAAGGGTCTTGCGCCACAGTTAATGCCGGAGTCTCTTGTCCTACGATACCAGCAAACACTTCCAACAAGTTGAGAAGATTAATTGCCGATGTAGTTTCATCGATGGTAATAGCGACAGCATGTTCACCCGATTTACGCAAGTTGATTTCTCTGGCTTCAGCTGCTTCAATTACCGCAGATGAAGTTTTCCCCGAAGGGAGATTTACCAACAAGGTATCAAAGTAATTGTTGCTCGCCAACGTGCAGCCCAATTGCTCGATTCCTTCGGCCAACGCTTTGGTTTTATTGTGAATACGGTTGGCAATGCTTCTTAATCCTGAAGGGCCGTGGTACACCGCGTACATTGAAGCCATGATGGCCAACAATGCCTGTGCCGTGCAAATGTTTGAGGTGGCCTTATCCCGCTTGATATGCTGCTCTCGGGTTTGAAGCGCCATTCTCAATGCACGATTTCCTTGGCTATCGATAGAAACACCGATGATTCGACCAGGAATGTATCGTTTAAAGTCTTCTTTGGTTGCAAAATATGCGGCGTGTGGTCCACCGTAACCCATCGGAACGCCAAATCGCTGTGATGATCCAACAACACAGTCGGCACCCCATTCGCCTGGAGGGGTGAGTAATACCAAGCTCATCAAATCGGCACAAACACAAAGGTAAGTGTTGTTTGCCTTAGCTTTTTCGCTGAAAGATTGGTAATGGTTGATTTGTCCATCCACATCAGGATATTGAATTACCGCTCCAAAAATGTTGCTGTTGAATTGAAGGGTTTCATGGTCGCCGATCAACAGTTCAATGCCCAACGGAGCAGAACGTGTTTTGAGTAGATCGATGGTTTGTGGGAAGCATTTTTCAGATACAAAAAGCACGTTAGCACCAGCTTTCACTTGGTCTTTCGTACGCATTGCGTAAAACATATGCATCGCTTCTGCTGCAGCTGTAGCTTCGTCGAGCAATGATGCATTGGCAAGCTCCATTCCTGTGAGGTCGAGAATCATTGTTTGATAATTCAACAATGCCTCCAAGCGACCTTGCGCAATTTCTGCCTGATATGGTGTGTAGGCCGTGTACCAGCCTGGATTTTCGAAAATGTTTCGAAGAATTACCGATGGCGTAATGGTGCCGTAATACCCCAAACCAATGTAGGTTTTGAACACCTTATTTCTAGCTGCCAACTGTTGAATGTGCTGCAAATACTCATATTCCGACATGGCAGGATCCATTTTCATTGGCTTTTTCAAACGAATCGCCGGTGGAATGGTCTGGTCAATCAATTCATCAATCGAAGAAACTCCAATTGTTTTGAGCATTTGTGCTGTTTCAGCTGGTCCTGGCCCGATATGGCGGGATTCAAAATCGCGGATCATAGATGGTTACCCGGTTTAGTTCGGGCGTGCAAATTTACGAACAATTCAAACAGAAATCGGTTCAAAGCAACAGTGGATTTTTACTTGCCTTCAGCGCGAATTTCTTGTAGGTTTGAGGAACTTCTCAATGGTGATTTTTCGGATACAACTTTTCTTGTTTTTCGCTGTGTTGCTTGCATTTCCGCTTGCTTCACAGGACACATTGTTTTACAGATCGGGTCGAATCCAAATTACTGACATCCTTACCGAAACAAACGGCAAACCCAATACAGTGAAGGAAATTCGATCCGGGAAAGTAATTTCTACTGTGGTCGATGTAGAGGATTTGCTTTTCGTAAAAACTTCCAGTGTTTTAATTTTTCCAGCCGAAGGAGCATTCATCTCAAAAAAGCAGCCGTTCAGGGTCATCAATGCTGATCTGAAAACCGAATCAGAAAAATTCGATCGATGGAATCCATTCACCGGAAAGCTTAAATTAAGTAAGAAAGACTCGATCATCCCCAAGGAGAATTTAACCAAAGGCTTGTCAAGTTTAACGTTAATCGATCGCTATCCAATCAAAGCCATTTTTGTAGACACTGCCGAAGGTTTCCTTTTTTATCGATTACCAGGAACGCTCAAAATGAGAGAGATTGAACTTGACAAGGTGTATTCGGTGCGTAATTTTTTTGGTGAGGATAAGGTTATATACACTCCAGATACTTTGGAGAACAACTGGTTGTCGGTTGCCGAAATGAAGGATTACATGCAAGGCCAGTACGATGCGATGAAGGCGTATAAGAAACGGCCGGTTTTAACCGGCTTGGGAGGTTTCATCGTAGGAGGAATTAGTGCCGGAGCCGGGATGTTTTATGGTCCGTTGGGGGTGATAAGTTATACCGGAATTGTTGGTTATGCGCTGCCGAAAAACAACAAGCGTCATGGGTTTAATCCTGCAATGGAAAGCAACGAAGCCTACAAAGAAGGATTCGGCACCGCTGCAAAAAGACGTTCAGTGAAACGGGCTGCACTTTGGTCGTCGATTGGGTATGTGAGTGGATTGGCCATTCTCACTGCGATTCTTCAATGATCAACATCCAAGAAACCAGTCGCTGGATTGTTTTCGGTAATTTTTGGGTGGCTGCTTGTGCTTCTTGTATGTATGCTGCTTCAGCGATGACGTTAGCCGAGCCATTTCAATGGCGATGGTTTTTCATCATCTTTTTTGCCACAGTTGCTGCTTACAATTATCACAGGGTTCCTGCTTCTTCATTGGCGTATTATGCCCAAGGTTCAAATCGGCATCATTGGATAAGAGACAATCGAAAAGCCATTATTGGTATCCTATTAGTTTCCTGTTCAATTGCGGGATTGATGCTTTTTCCCGTAATCGAATTGCAAATGCTATACTGGTTTATTCCAGCAGGTGTTTTTTCGTTGCTGTATGTTTTGCCTGTTTTGCCTTTCGGCGGAAAATGGACCCGGTTACGCGATCTTCCATTCGTAAAAACGTTCATTATTTCTGCTGTTTGGTCAGTAATCACGGTGGTTCCTGCCTCGAAGGAAGCTTTAATGTTTGAGCATATTTCCCCAGAACTTCTATGGTTGATGGCAGAAAGATTCATTTTCCTAACCGCTATCAGTATTCCTTTCGATCTGCGCGA
The DNA here is from genome assembly GCA_945883545.1 of Chitinophaga pinensis. Lineage (GTDB taxonomy): Bacteria > Bacteroidota > Bacteroidia > M30B66 > M30B66 > CAMCXT01. The sequence continues at coordinate 5,409 of CAMCXT010000059.1, forward strand.
TCTTACCATTGATGCAAGAAACCATGTGAAGACTTTCGCAGGAATCTGGGGCTTCGAAAAATCACTATTTTACTGTCGTGCCTTGTTGGTGATTTTTGCAATTCTTGCACTTATAGGCTTTCAGCTCAATCTTTTTTCCGGATCCACAACATTAGCAATGATCATTTCAGCAGCATCAAGTGGTTGGCTGATTGCGCAAATCAATAAAGATTCAAGTGAGATGATCTATGCATTTTGGCTCGAAGGAACCATGATAGATCAATTGTTTTGGATCTTCCTTTTATCGCTCCTCTAAGCGTAAACCAAGTCGAGACCTTCACAAATTTTGGCAGCAGAAAATTCTAGGTCTTCATCAGTATGCGCAGCTGAAACAAAACCAACTTCATAACCCGACGGACCGAAATACACGCCATTATCTAGTAAAAACGCATGCAATACTCGGAATTTATCCATGCCCGCCGGATCTATTTCTTCTGCAGCTCGAATATCGTTCTTTGTAAATGCCAACCAGAAAATCGATCCAATTCTGAAGATTCTAAATGGATAGTTTCGTTCTGCAACATGGGCTTCAATGCGCGAAACAAAGCGACTTGTTTTCTGATCGAGCTGTTCGTAAAAACCAGGCTTCAAACATTCCGTAAGCGCGGCAATACCAGCCGACATCGCTACAGGGTTTCCAGACAATGTACCTGCTTGATAAACATCTCCATCTGGAGAAACCCGCGACATGATTTCCTTGCTGGCGCCATAAGCCCCAACTGGAAAGCCTCCACCTATGATCTTCCCGTAAGTGATGATATCCGGCGCAATATCATACAATCCTGCAGCACCTTCAAAGCCAACGCGGTAGCCCGAAATCACCTCATCGAAAATCAACAACGCGCCATGTTTCTTGGCTTTGCATGCCAAACAAAAGAGAAACTCTTTACTTACCTGTAACAATCCATTGTTCGCAGGAATGGGTTCGATAATCACTGCTGCAATTTGGCCTTCAAACTCCTGAAAAGCCGCCTCAACCAAATCTATGCGATTCAATGGAACTACAATCGTGTCATTTACCAAGCCTTTTGGAACTCCAGCAGAAGAGGAATTTCCAAAGGTTACCAAGCCCGATCCGGCTTTAACCAATAAGCTGTCAACATGACCATGGTAGCAACCTTCAAACTTCAGAATCTTATCACGACCAGTGAAGCCACGTGCAAGCCTAACTGCCGACATCACCGCTTCTGTACCGGAACTCACAAATCGAATTTTCTCAAGGTATCGATTGTTTGAAAGGATCAAATCTGCTAATTCATTTTCGAGTGCTGTAGGTGCGCCAAACGAAGTTCCATTCTGGATGGTTTCCCAAACTTTCTCTCGGATTTTAGAATTGTTATGACCGAGTAACAATGGGCCCCACGATAAACAAAAATCGATGAATGTATTTCCGTCTTCATCCGTAATCCTACAACCATCGCCCTTCTTTATAAAAAGAGGCGTTCCACCAACCGATTTAAAAGCCCGAACTGGTGAATTCACTCCTCCAGGGAAGTAGGTTTTTGCTGTGGTGAAGAGTTCTTCCGAACGTTTTCTGCTAATCATCTTGCGAAAATAAGGGAACAAAGATATGTGGATGAAGTTCCACGAGAAATAAAAAATCCCGCTTGGATGCGGGATTCCCTAGTTTATGTCGATTATTTTGATGCAACAAATTGCTACTTAGATAGATGTTTCAGCGAAAGTAAGCTCAAACAAATCAATGCTTCTTGAAACTATCCTTTGTTGAAGCGATCTGTTACAACATCCCAATTCACTACGTTCCACCAAGCTGTTACATAATCAGCGCGGCGATTTTGGTAATTTAGGTAGTAAGCATGTTCCCATACGTCCAAACCTAACAATGGCATTCCTTTTACATCAGCTAGGTCCATCAATGGATTGTCTTGATTTGGTGTTGACGTAATCGCCAATTTACCATCGTGCTTCACTAACCAGGCCCAACCTGAACCGAAACGAGTCATTGCAGCTTTGCCGAAATCTTCTTTGAATTTATCGAATGAACCAAAAGATGAATTGATCGCATCTGCTAAATCTCCAGCAGGTTGACCCTGGCCATTTGGCCCCATAATTTCCCAGAAAAGTTTGTGGTTGTAATGTCCACCTCCGTTGTTACGAATTGCAGCAGGCTGCTTCGACATTTCAGCCATAAGGGCTTCAAGGCTTTTGCCTTCTGATGCAGTACCCGTTAAGGCAGCGTTTAGATTGGTTATATACGCTTGGTGATGCTTGGTATGGTGGATTTCCATTGTGCGGGCATCCACATGTGGCTCAAGTGCAGCGTAAGCATATGATAATGAGGGAAGTTCGAAAGACATATTGTTTGAAATTTTAGTATTTTAAGTATGGCAAAGTAACACAAACTGCATCGAATTGTTGCACATCGAATAAGCATAAAAAAGAAATCCTGGGTCAACCAAACCCAGGACTTCAAAACAATCAAACTAAACCTAATAACCTTAAAGCATATTGCCAGAATGCACTTTTTCGCCTTTACCTTCCCTGCCAAAACGTTTTTTCACCCTTAGGTAAACGATATACATCGCTGGAACTACAATAAGCGTTAAGAACGTTGCTACGATCAATCCATAAATCATCGTCCAAGCCAATGGTCCCCAGAATGCAACATTGTCGCCACCTAGGAAGAAGTGAGGCTCTGCGTGTGCAAGCAATCCATCGAAATCGATATTTACACCAATCGCCAATGGAATAAGACCCAAAATAGCGGCTGATGCAGTAAGGATAACAGGCGTGATACGGGTTGATCCACCTTCGGAAATAGCTTCTTCAATACCCAATCCACGAGCCCTTAATTCATCGATAAACTCAATAAGAAGGATACCATTTCTGATAACAATCCCCGCCAAGGCGAAGATTCCTACACCAGTCATTACAATCGAAAACACCTGACCAGTAATGGCATACCCAAGAAATACCCCAATCAACGAAAACAAAACGGTTGAAAAGATGATGAATGGCTTAACCAACGAGTTAAATTGAGTCACCAGAATCAAGAACATCAATGCCAAGGCTCCCATGAAAGCCAAACCAAGGAAGTCAGAAGTTTCTTTCTGCTGTTCTTGTTCACCAGTCATTTTAATCTCATAACCTTCTGGAACTTCAACACCTTTAATTACTTGAGTAATTTCCTGAACAATTTCGTTTGCAGTGAAGCCAGTAAGCACATTCGACGATAAGGATACAACTCGACGTTGATCTTTACGGTTGATCGAACTAAATGCATTATCATAACGAACCGAAGCAACCGCCGAAACAGGAATAGACTTGAAAGACCCAGTGCTCATATCAAGGAACGAAACCTGCATGTTTAACAAATCGTCCACTTTATCTCTGTACTGAGAGGCTAAACGAAGATTGATTTCTGCATCATCATCTACATCGCGGAATTTCGAAATCTCTTTCCCAAACAATGCTGTACGCAATTCCAATGCAATTTGGGCTTTACTCATTCCCACTGCAAGTGCACGATCAGGGTCAATGTTTACAATGATCTCGGGTTTGTTTCGTTGCAAATCCGATTGAAGATCTTCAATCCCTTGGATCTTCTCTTTCGAAATGCCTGCACGAACTTTCTCCTCGATTTTCACCAATTCATCGAAATCATCTCCTGAAATTTCAATGTTGATTGGCTTCCCAGTTGGCGGACCATTTGACTCTTTGTCAACTGTAATCCTTGTTCCAGGAATGTCGCGCGTTGCTTCACGAATTTTCTCCAAGCAAACTTGGGTAGAAAAGTCGCCTCGTTCCGCAAAATCCACAAAGGCTACCGATACTTTCCCTTTGTGCGGAGTAGCTACACGATCAGGGTTTTGAGGATCGCCCGCGCCAATTCCGACGTTCGAAATGACCGATTCAACATATGGGTTTTTCTCACCAATTACCTTGTAAACACGCTTCTCTACAATCTTTGTAACCGAATCTGTAACTTCTGCATCCGTGCCAATCGGCAACTGGATGTATACATAAGCGAAGTTTGGATCTCCGTTCGGGAAGAACTCCACTTTTGGATTCGATGCCCCAAAAATCATAAACGAAAGGATGAACAACACAAAAACACTCACGATGGTAACGATCGGGCGATAACCTTTCAAAATCCAAATCACGAAATTCTTGTAACGTGCAATAACCGAAGGCCAAATTTTATTTTGGAAGGTTTTTGTTGCAGGCTCAAGGAAGTAGTAATTGATTGGTGTGAGGATAAGTAGAATGATGAATAGGTTACCAATTGATGCAACACCCGATGCGTGAAACAAGAATGCACCTATACTGAAGATGATCAATGGAGTCTTCATTGCCTTCATCGCTGGTAAGCGAACCGCATGATCCTTTTTCATGAATGAAACCGCGAAAACCGCATTCATGATAAATGCCACGAACAACGATGCAAACAAGGTAATGATTAGCGTTATTGGCAAATACTTCATAAAGTCGCCCACGATACCCGGCCAGAATAGCAATGGGAAGAAAGGAGCAATGGTTGTTAGTGTTCCAGCCAATACAGGCACAAACACCTCTCCTGCAGCTGCTTTGGCGGCCGTTTTGATATCAAAGTCGTATTGATGGAAAATCCGGTGGGTGTTCTCAATCACCACAATCGCATCATCCACAATAATTCCAAGTGCCAACAAGAACGAGAAGAGCACGATCACATTCATGGTGAATCCTAAAGAAGGCATGAATAACAGTGCTACCAGCACCGACAATGGTACCGCGAGTGCAACAAAGAATGCGCTTTGAAGTCCCATAAAGAACATCAAAATCACCACGACCAAAACGAAACCGATGATTACAGTATTCACCAAGTCGTTCAACTGAGTCTTGGTTTCCATTGATGTATCACCAGTAACAACTACGTCAAGTCCGTCGGGGAATTTTGTGGCTTCATACTCTTGAATAAATTCTTTGATAGCATCAGCAGCATTGATCAAGTTTTCTCCAGAACGTTTGATAACATTCATGGTGATCACTGGCTTGCCTTCAAGTCTAGCAAAATCTTGTTTTTCTTTATAGCCATCTTTTACTTCGGCGATGTCTTTCAAATACGCAAGGTTTCCGCGTGTTGAACGAATCAGGATGTTTCCAATTTCATTCACATCATGAAATTCCCCTGTTACTCTCAATGTTCTGCGCAAATCATCGATGCGAATCTCTCCACCTGAGATATTTACGTTCTCACTGGCAACTGCTCGTTCAATATCGCTAAAGGTCATTCCAAGCGCCTGCATTCTGTACAGATCCACATTTACCTGAACTTCTCTTTCAAGGGCACCGATAATGTCAACGCGCGTGATTTCAGGCAGTGTTTCAATCTTGTCTTTCAGGTCTTCAGCATAGTTTTTCAGCTGATCTAAAGGATATTCACCCGATACGTTGATATTCATGATCGGAAATTCAGAGAAGTTCACTTCCTGTACATCCGGATCGTTTTTCAAGTCGCTTGGAAGTCGCCCTTTTGCCTTATCAACCGCATTGGAAATCTTTTGTTTACAGATATCCACTGGGATTCCAGTGTTGAATTCCACCACAACCAGCGAAAAATCTTGAATCGAGTTACTGGTGATTTTCTTGATTCCAGAAACCGATTTAATTTCCTTTTCTACAGGCTTGGTGATGAGGTTCTCAATATCTTCCGGGCTTGCGCCAGGATAAATGGTCGACACGAAAATGGTCGGCACCACGATATCGGGAAACTGTTCTTTGGGAATCCGTTGGAAGATGAGCATCCCCGCAAGCGAAATCAACACGGTAAAAATATAAACCGCAGTGCTGTTGTTTATCGCCCAATTGGTGGGTTTAAACTCTTTTATATGTTCTTTTTCCATCTCTAATTTCGTCTAATATGAAGGGGATCAAAGCACCAACGATTGCCCGTCGGTTACTTCTTGATATCCTGAAACAATCAGTTGCTCAGTGCCATCTAGACCTTGAGTAATCACAATTCGATCTCCGTAAGAAAGGCCTGTATTTACCAGTTTCTTGCGTGCAACCATCTTGCCTTTCGGGCCTTCTGCAACCATCACATAGTTTTTTCCAGCAGCATCTTTCTGAACATAGTTCGATGGAAGATTAATTGCCTTTTCAACAACTTGGTCGTTGATGCTGATGTTGGCCAACATGTTCGGACGAATCTCCGTTTGAACACCGTCCAAGCTGATTTCGATCATAAATGTTCTGCTCATTGGATCAACCACTTTTCCAACGTAGCTAATTTTAGCTTGGATGGTATCGTTGAGGTCGGTTACACGAATCGAAACTGGATTACCAATTTTTACTTTACCAATATGAGAATCAGCCAGCTTTGCAGTCACTTTCATGCTGTTTGCATTCACTACGCGGAATGAACCAAACATCCCCGGAGCGGCATATTCGCCCACTTTTACGTTTACTTGATCTACAACACCAGCAATTGGAGATTTAATTCTGGTCATGTCGTACTGAGCTTGCAATGAACTCATGCTTTTTTCAAGCGATTCATATTGCGTTTTTGCTTGAAGAAACTGAATCTCACTTCCAATTTTCTTGTCCCACAAGCGCTTTTGTTTTTCATAAGCCGTTTTAGCAAACTCCAAGTTCGTTTTTAATTGAGCGATGCTTTCTGCCATAGCACGACCATCGGTTTCTGCAAGTACTTTCCCTGCACTAACCATATCGCCTTCTTTAACAAAAACACGGGTAACCAAACCGGGCATTCCTGGTTGAACAGCAACATTTTGGTCCGATTCAATTGAGCCTTGAACATCAATGTAGTGAGAGAAATCGCTTGTTGGAACAGCTTCTATTGTAACCAATCGAGGCTTTTGAGCATTCGACGAAGTATCGAGCAATGCAATTTCTTTTTCAAGTTTTTCAATCTTGCCTTTTAACTCATCCATTTGAGTTTTATAGCCAGCCAATTCTGCTTTTTTTGATTCTAGATCAGAGCCCGGTTTGCAGGCTGCGAGAAAAATCAGAGTGATATAGATGAAATTTTTCATGGTTTATTTATTCGGGCTTGAGGTATCAGAATTTGTTTAGGTTTTTATCGAGTGTTACGCGGCTGTCAATCAACTGCTGAGCAGCAGAAACATAATTAGCTTGCGCATTGAGCAATTCGTTTTCCGCTTGAAGGAGTTCTACACTTGAACCAACACCTTCTTGGAATTTGATGAGGGTTCTGTCGCGGATACGCTCTGCCAATTGCACCGACTCTCTAGCATTTTGAATATTGCTCAATGCTGCAGTGTAGCTTGTTAACGACTGAGCAGATTGCAATGCAAGTCCTTGTGATGCTTGTTTAGCGGAAACTTCGATTTTCGAAATGTTCAATTTTGCCGTTTGAACTCTCGCACGTTGACTTAAACCTTTGAAGATCGGAACACTGAGGTTCACACCTAAGATTGTTCCACCAGGAACGCGAAACAAGGGATCGAAAAGTTGATCGCCTTCGTTGGTGATTCGACTTTCTTTCCAAGTGTAAAATGTACTTAAAGTTGGAAGGTAGTTGGCTTTCTGGCGCTTCAACTCCAATTTCTGAAGGTTTAGCGATTGATCAAGTAAAATGTTATCAATGTTTGCATTCAGGTCGAATTTTGGTTGAGCATCAACACCCGTTGAAGCTGCATCGAGCATATCTTGGAACTTATTGGTTAAGATAATCTCTCCGTTCACATCAAATCCCATGTTGAATTTCAACAGTTTTTCAGCAAGCTTCGTTTGTTCCTCTAGTGTGGTTAATGTCGTACTCAGGTTTTTGCGCAGTAGTTTCAAACGATCCACGTCCAACTCTTCGATCAAACCCTCTTTAAAGAATGCATCTGTTTGAGTGATTGAATTGTCGAGGGCTGCAATGTTTTCTTGAAGGATTCGCTTGTTTTCGTATAAGATAACTACTGTTCCATAGGCGCGTCTAACCGATTCTTTGATCTCAATCTCGCTTTTGCGAAGACTAGTTCTGGAAAGTTCAACATAGGCTTTAGATGCCTGAAGGCCAACTATGTATTCACCGCTAAATGCCAGCCAGGAAGCGGTATAGCCATACGACATGTTGTGCTGCACACCGAAAGGAACGCGAAGGTAAGTTCCTGATGGAGCCGCTGGATTAAATGCGCTGGCTTCGATAACACTTACCGGCACAGCGAGGAAGTTCTGATAGGAACCGTCGGCAGAGAGCTGCGGAATTCCAATCCCTCGGATTTCTGCCACTTTTTTCTTGGCAATTTCAATATCGGTTGCAGCATTCTTCACCGAATAGCCATTCTTCACCGCATACTCGATAGCCTGTGAGAGGCTAAAGGAATTTTGCGCCTTCGACTGCACAACGATGAGCAACAGGAAACTGATGAACATTTTCTGTATCATAATTCTGGATTTGTTTTATTCTGAGTTGATTCTAAGTATTTCAAACCTTTTTCTGTGGCAATGCCACGGATGTGATAGCGCATGGCTTCGGCATAGACTTCTGCTGGAGTAATTTTTAAACCCGAATACAAACTAGGATCTATCGACACCTCGATGCGAGATGCGTAAATTTTAGCGATTAATGCAGAGTGAATGTCTGTCCTGAATACACCCTCTTGTTGACCTTTGATGATATTTTGTTCTATACATCCAACGATAAATTCGTTGCGGTGCCGAATGATTCTTCCCCAAGATTCTGGATAGTATTTCTTCAAATCATAAATGATGGAACTGTGCATATGTTGCACCTTTTCGGTAACCATCTTTTGAATATGCAGCAGTTCGTCAATAGCCGATAATCCGCTGGTTTGAAGGGCACAAATAACTTTCTCGTCTTCTTGAATGTCTTGGTCGAGCACTTTGGCGATCAAATCATTCTTATCGGAAACATATTGGTAAAGTGTTTTCTTGGAAATCCCCAATTCCCTGCACACATCGTCCATTGTAACGCTCTTCAAGCCATAGCGCATAAAGATTTCGCCGGCTTGTTTAAGCAAATGATCGAGCTTTTCATTCATGGCGCAAAGATAGAAACGAATTTACAATGGAAACGATTTGATTGAAAAATGTTTCCGTTGTATTCAAGTTTTTGCTTAACGCTTGAAAATCAATAAAATAAAAAATGCCGGCTATTGTGGTGGCCGGCATCAGTTACTAAAAAAGTATAAATTAATGGTTAATTATGGCATCCAATGGCGGTTGCGATAAACTTTGAATCACCCAGTTTCCATTGTTATCAGCTGGAGAGGTGCCTGAACCGCTTTGTGATTGGAAAAAGGTGTAAATCCCACTCGAAGTATAAATTGCAATGCTTCTGCCGTTCGCTTTTGCTCCAACGAAATTTCCGCTGATGCTCTGGATGCTCCAAGTTCCACTGTTTAAGCTTGGAGGATCACCAATAGAGCTTTGACTTTGTGCAAAACCGTAAGCTCCTGTAGTTGTGTAAACCACGATACTATTCTTTGATGCAATTGCTCCAATCACTGTACCTGATAAGGAAGTGGTCGACCAAGTGCCATAGTTGTAGGTTGTGTTAATGCTACTTTGGGATTGATTAAAAGCATATGCATTTGTGGTTGTGTAAATCACTATTTGCCTTTCCGAAGCTATGGCGCCGAGAACCGTTCCAGAGAATGATTGCGTAGAATACTGCAGGTTATTGTAACTAGCATTAATACTACTTTGCGACTGTGACAATCCATATCCTGTAGTTGCCGTATAAACAACCATCATATTTCCATTGCTCAAAGTTTCACAAGCCCCTGCTGCACCTGCAGGACCTGTTGCTCCAGTTGGGCCTGGCTCACCGGCGGGTCCGGGCAATCCTTGCGGACCTTGTAGCCCCTGAGGTCCAGTTGGTCCTTGTGGCCCAGCAACAGAGCTGCCCGATGTGTTTGCATACAAAGCATATGGAACACTTTGAAGTTGGCTAGCACTTTCGATGGTATAGTTTGAAGCACCTTGTGGATCAATTTCAGTTTTGATATAAAACGGCCCTAAAGCCCAATCAATTCCCGAAAATGAACCGGTAACAAGAGTTCCACTTCCAACCTGCACTGTAAACAGGCCATTTAGATTCGTCGATGGAGCATGTGTTTCGGCGAAAACTACCGAACCATCAACTGCACCTTGTAAAATACTCACTCTAAGCCCCACTGCTTGGGAGGTGATTAATTCGTTGCTCGCATCTCGAACCACAGCTTGATAACTGAAAAAATTAGGCGCTTGTGAAACCCCCAAGTTGCTTAAAATCAGCAAAATAATTAAAACACATAGCCGACTTTTTAAATTTTTGATAATCTTTTTCATCGTTGGTTGTAATTGTGGCAAAGTAGTTGACACTTTTATTTCAATCATCTTCGCCTTTAATTTGTGCTTTAACTTTTGTGCAATCAAATATCAACAATAATGAATAAAAACTACGTTGCCTGGACCATCAGGATTCTTGTATTTGTATTATTTATCGTTTCGGCCCTTGCCAAGATGTTCCCTTTGTGGGCATTTGAAAAACAATTGGTCGATCTAGATATCGCATCTTGGTGCAATGCACCTTATCTGGCAAGACTCATTTTAGGCGTTGAACTCGCATTAGGAATCGCGATTCTGCAACCACATTTTCTCAAACGAATTGTCATTCCTGCTACGATCGCCCTGCTTGCAGCATTTTGCATCCACCTGAGCATCGAAATGGTAAAACATGGAGCAATGAACGGAAATTGTGGATGCTTCGGTCAACTTATTCCGATGACACCGCTCGAAGCCTTCATTAAAAACATCGTCACTATTGCGCTATTGGTTTGGTTGTACAAACTCACCAAAGAGTCAGAAAAGCCTCACCGTTTTTCAATTCTGCTGCTCATTTGGTCGCTTTCAACAATGGCCGTTTTTGTGGCCTTCCCATTTTGTCCTTGTAAGGATGAAGTAGTCGACCAAAGCAGTATGATGATCGATGATACGGATTCTACAGCTATCGATATTTCAGAAGATACAGCAGCTATTTCAACAGTGATTGATACAGCATCCCAAAAGCTAACCCAAGATACTGTTAAACCCAAACCTGTAGGACCAAAACAAGTCGTTTCTCGTTTTGCTTCATGGGCAGTTGGTGGCGGAAAGCAATTCCCTGTCGACAAAGACAAAAC
>CAMCXT010000060.1 GCA_945883545.1 Chitinophaga pinensis
AATCTCTTGAACCGAGAAATCGAGCGTTTGCAAGTCGATCCCAATTATATTGAATTGCAAAATCAGTTGGCCCATTTTCGCTTTTCGGCGGAAGAGGAGCTTCACCGTGCCAAGGAAGATTTCAAGCAAGCGAAAATCGCCAGAGGTAAGTTGAGGGAACAAGAAATCGCCAAGTTATCGGTGGAAGATTATCGATTGTTGGTAGAACAGCTCAACCAAGAAAGTCGCAACCATCAGTTTGCCTACAAGGATTTAGCGCGAAGTTGGAAGTTTAAAATTCAGTCGGCAGAATTGGCCATTAAAGACCAAATACAAGCCATCGAATTACTGAAAGATGAGCGCAAGAAAAAATCGAATCGCCTACAAAATCAACTGTTTGAGCAGTATATTTTTTTCGATCAGAAGCAGAATAAAAAAAGCCTAAAAGCCATATTTGGCAACGATATTCCACCTGCAGGAGCGGGCGATTGTGCAGCACCGAAATTACTTCAATACGCCTATCTTCAAGGATATTCGATTGTTTGTATGGCAGAATTCTGGTGGGGAAAATCGCCTTCCAATGAAATTCGTTTGCACCAACAATTTTACCCTTCCTGTCGCGGCAAGTGCAAGCCGATTTTAGGTCACATGCTCAATGGCGTGGAGATGGATGAAAACCCACTCACAACTGAGCCTGACGCTAGAAGATGGGTGAAAATCATTTACGAAGACGATGATTTATTGGTCGTTGTTAAGCCTTCTCAATTGCTTTCCGTTCCTGGAAAAACGCACCAAGATTCAGTTTTTGAGCAGATCAAGGAACTCAGAACCGACATCAGTGGACCCATTATCGTGCACCGGCTCGATCAATCCACTTCTGGTATTATGTTGATTCCGAAGAATTTGCAAGCTTACATTGTATTGCAAAAACAGTTTATCGCACACACAATCGAAAAGCGTTATGTGGCCGTATTAGAGGGTTTGTTGTCAGAATCATCGGGCACGATCGATCTTCCATTGCGTGTCGATATCGATGACCGTCCACGGCAAATGGTATGCTTTGATCATGGTAAAATGGCATTAACGGAATGGCATTTAATTGCTCAGGAAAATGGGCGATCGAGAGTGTTCTTTTTCCCCCGAACGGGGCGAACCCACCAACTGCGTGTGCATGCAGCCCATCTAAGTGGTTTGGGATGTGCCATTGTAGGCGACGAATTGTACGGGAAAGCCGCTAAACGCTTGCATTTGCACGCTGAACGGATCTCGTTTTCGCATCCCCGAACAGGGCAAATAATGGAATTTGTAGAACCTGCAGAATTCTAGCCTGGCATCCGAGGAATTTGCTTCTCCAATTGCTGGATCTGCTTCACAATTTCTTCGTTCTTCGGTTTGGCAGCCTTTGCGCGCTTGAAATATTCTTTGGCGATTTTGTATTGTTGGCGCTGCACTTCAATAGAACACAATTGCAAATAAGCTCCTGCTAAATTATCGTTGTCGGGAATACCAACCTTCACAGCTTCGATGAGGTGCAGGCGAGCTTCCTTGGTGTTTCCCTTGCGCAATTGCACCATGGCAAGTTGCATGAGATTGGTTCCGCGCATGTCGCCTGCGAGCGATGAATTGGTGTCGAGGCTTTTGCGGATGTTCACTTCAGCCTGATCGAGATTATCGGTTGCCATTGCGAGATTGCTTTGCAGCATGTAGTACGCCTGGCGGATTGGTTTGAAAAGGAGTTTCGGGAATTTCACCATTTTCATGTATTTCTGGGCCGCTTCAACGTCGCCTTCCATTACCGCTTCTTGAACGATGCGCATGGTCCCCAAAAGGAAATACAAAGTGATTGAAATTGCAGCCAGCACGTAGCAGATCCAGGCTAGTACGCTGTCGAGATAAAGGTGAGAAACCACGCCCAAAACCACCAATGCGATGATGATTTGTAAGCGGTAAATGATATAAATTTTGAGAAATTTCATTTTTGAAGTTAAATGGGGCTGCAAAAATAGCATATCAAGGCGATTTGGAAGCCTAGTTGATCTTTATTTATGTTATTAGTCGTCATTCGTTGAGAACATCCGAATTCAAATCGAATTTTACAGCGTTTCATCATGTACCTTGAACCTTTCATTTGATACTATGGCACTGAGTAGAATTTGGTCGGCATTTATTGTAATTGCAATACTGGTTGCAGGTTGGAAGGCTTTCGGATTGGGCGATCACGAGATTTTCAATCGTATGATTACCGAGCCAAATGGAATGATTGAAACCTGCACAACTGCGGTAAATATTTCGATCAAGTTGATCGGCATCATGGCGCTTTTTATGGGTTTGATGTCGATTGCTGAAAAGGCTGGAGGCATTCGTTTTTTGTCGAGAATCATTGGTCCATTCTTCTCGAAATTGTTTCCTGAAGTTCCGAAAGGACATCCAGCAACTGGGCATATGATGATGAATTTTTCAGCGAATCTTCTCGGGCTCGACAATGCAGCCACGCCATTTGGCATCAAGGCTATGGAGAGTTTACAAGAAATTAATCCTGATAAAGATCGGGCGAGCAATGCGCAAATCATGTTTCTGTGCCTACATGCATCTGGTTTAACGCTTATTCCAGTGTCGATTATCGCGGCTCGTGCAGCGTTGCTTTCGACCAGTCCGACCGATATTTTCATCCCCTGCATGATTGCCACGTTTGTAGCTACTGTAGCGGCAATGACGATTGTTTCGATCAAACAAAAAATCAATTTATTTCAACCTGTAATTCTGGCTTGGATTCTTGGTGTTTCAAGCTTAATTGCCTTGTTGGTGGTTTTTTTAACCAGAATGAGTCATGCCGAATTGTCTACATTTTCGGGCATGTTGAGCAATGGAATTATCTTAATGATTTTCCTCATCATTGTTGGCGTTGCGTGGTTTAGAGGCATTGCAGTTTTCGACGCATTTATCGATGGGGCAAAAGGTGGATTTGATACAGCGATTCGCATCATTCCCTATTTAGTGGGCATTTTGGTTGCAATTAGTTTGCTCAGAACCAGCGGTACTTTTGATGTGGTGATCAACGGAATGAAGCAGTTTTTCGCCTTTCTGGGTGCTGATACACGCTTCGTGGATGGTTTGCCTACAGCATTGATCAAGCCCATGAGTGGATCAGGTGCAAGAGGCATGATGATCGACACAATGACCAATTTCGGTCCTGATTCATTTGCAGGACGTTTAGCTTGCATCCTGCAAGGTTCTTCTGATACCACGTTTTACGTGATTGCTGTGTATTTTGGCGCAGTTGGCGTGAAGAATACGCGCTATGCCATCGGTTCTATGTTGTTGGCTGATCTTGTAGGTATTATCACTTCGGTATTGTTGGCTTATTTGTTCTTCGGATAAACACCAATAAAAAAGCGCATGATGAAAATTCACCATGCGCTTTTTTTAAGATTAATTATTTATTCGCCTATAACGAATTTCTCTGTTTGGCGTAGGTTTCCTTTGGTGAATTCTAGGAAATAAATCCCTGGAGTTAAATCAGAAACCTTCAATTCTTTGGTGTGATATCCAGGTAGGTGAAACGAATTTTGGTGAACCGATTGAATCAGTTTTCCTTCAATGTTGAAAATACTGAGGCTCACATTTCCAGCTGTTTCAAGTGTGTAGCCAAATTTCACAATGTCGGAAGCTGGAACAGGATAAATAGGATAAAGCTTATCGGCAACAGTTTTAATGTTGAGGTTTCCAACAACTTCGTCTTCAAACACAATATTCTCATCTCCGATTTGATATGGTAGAAATGAAATCGGTAAATAAAACATTTCATCCGAAGTGCCTTCGCCCCAAGAAACAGTTTCGGGTGGACTGTTCGGATTGAAAGGATTATTTACCGTGTTGTCGTATCCAGCAAAGGCATGAATGACAGAGCCTGCTGGCACTTTAAGGAGCGAACGGAACTGATACGAACCTTGCCAGTTGAAATCCCAATCTTCGATAGAAATCAATGGAATTGTATCGCCAGTTGGCGGAACTGCATACACTTTCCAATGTGTTCCAAGTTTGTGACAATGTGGTGAGATGGAGTATAAACTCACATCAAATGGAACGGTGAAGGTGCCATGGAATTCTTTCACCTGATTGGGTGGCATGATAAACGGACCATTCACGAGCACTCCAGGTTGAGGAACCATGATATAGGTTTGCAGCAATCGGTCAGCATTCGAATTTTCGAAAAATACATTGATGGTCGATGAATCGGTTTGTTCGATTGGTGTGGGCGCATAATGCATCTGAAGTTTCAAATCGGCTCCAGCATGCAACATCTGCGTGATTCCATTGCTATACTCTATAGGTACAGCGCCTGGAACATAGCCTGGAAGTTGTTGCTGATTGAGTGCAGATGAGCCTTGGCCACCATAATATCCATAACCCGGTGTAAGTGCATCTTGCGCTGCCGCTGCTCCGGTTGTGTCTTCCCAAATAAGTGTGTGATGAACCACCTGTGTATTGCCCGGACGAAACTCTAATGACCGGATCAATTTATCTTCTGTAAGTCCGGTTGGAATAACGAAGTAGATGTATTCGTCGTTATTGTTTCCTTGAACTGTGTGTGCTTCTGCAAATGACAGCACCAAATCAGGCACACCAACCTGCGATCCTGTTGGGAAAACCGGAAGTGCGGGCTCGAGAGCAGGATTTCCTTGCGGCATGCCATCGTTTACCCAAGTGGAGATTTGTTGTTTTTGTTCGGCCGATAAATAGTTTTCCTTTTGGTACTGACGGTAATTTGGGTCAGGTTTCCAAGGTGGCATGTAATTGATGTCGGTAACATACTGGATCATCGACCCATACGCAGCCACTTCTGTGTAATTGGTGAGTGAAAATGGCCCAATTTCTCCCGGTCGGTGGCAATTAGTACAATGGTTGTAAATAATTGGAGCGATGTGCTCTGAAAATGTAACGCTTTGCCCTTTAGATACTGCGGCAAATGCCAGGATGAGCGCAAAAAGGAAGGTTTTTATTTGCATATTGAATTGGTTTATTTTTGAATGAAACACCCTACTGCTTCGGTAGATTTTATGTTTGAAATTTGTCCTAAAAGATATTGCTCTAATGCATTACGAAGATAGAAAGCTGTGGTGATCGACCTTCGTTTGCCCACACGAATGTAGGAATTATCTATCAAGCCTCTGTATATCAATTCATTATTTTTTATTCGAACAACAAAAACTTCAGGAGTTATCTGTGCATTCAATTGATTCGTAAGTGCGTGCTCAGGATCTCCAATAAGTGGAAATTTTAGTTTGTATTTAGAAGCAAATGCCTCACGTGTTTCAATTGAAGAAACAGATTTATTGGGGAAAACGCCTGTAAATGCGATGCCTTTTGATGAATAATCACTGTAAAGCGATTGCAATTCTGGAGTCGTACTTTTACAAATTGGGCAGGTTTCTGAAAGGAAAATATATACCATCAAACTGTCGGTTTGCGCCGAAGCTTTAAGTGCAATGCTCGATAGAATTAATATTAAAAAGATTCTTTTCATTTTCCGGAAAAACCAAGACCAAGACCAGCGAATTGATACTTGGTTTAATTCCGAAGATACTTATTTTTCTAAATCCAAATACACTTTGTAAACAGCTGCATCTGCGGTGTTTTGAACCAAGCTATTTCGGGCAAGCACATATTCATTGTAGATATTGAATAAAGCATCGAGCGTTATAACACCTTGATCGTAGCTTTGAAGACTCAAGTTTAGCGTTTCGCGAGCCATTTCATCACGTCGAGCTGCCAATTGTTTTGATGTGTTTTTTTCGTTGAGCCTAATTTGCCATTCTTGAAGTTCTTGGCTGGCATTGAGCACTGTTTGTTCTTTCTGTAATCTTGCGTTTTCGAGTTGATACAAAGCCTTTTTGATGTTTAATGCATTGCTTCTTCCCTTAAAAATTGGCATACTTAAACTTACTCCCACCGATCCATAATCGAAATTATTTGATCCGCTTCCTAACCAATTGTCGCCTTGGCTGGAGAAAGAATACCTCGAATTGAGGCTAAGTTTAGGCATCATTGCGTAAGTCTGTTGGCGATACTTCCATTGCGATGCCATTACATTTTGTTCTGCAGCTTTCACTGTTGGGCGGTTCGTTACTTGTAGCTGACTTATTTCAGGAAGATTCACCTGTGTATTTTCGGATTGATAATTCGATATGCGGTCTTGTATTTCGATCTTTTGTTCGGCAGGAATGCCGAGAGAAACCGATAGATTTATCAATGCCAATTTGAGATTTCCAGCAATTTGGTTTGTTTGTTGTTTGGTTTGGTGCATTAAGTTTTCTGCCCGATTGATGTCGATTTGGCTAACCAATTGTCGCTCGAAACGTGCCTTTGTACTTTCAAACAAGGCTGTTGCAGTGGAGTCTAATTCCTGATTTAATTTCAAGCTTTCTTGGAGAACCAAAATACTTAAATATTGCATCGAAACACGCTGTAATATTTGTCTTTTCAGCGATTCCTGATTTAATTTAGCTTCTTCTTTTGAATATCCTGCAGCCTTAATTTGGGCGTATTTGTCTGCATGAATGATGGGTTGGCTGAAGTCGACAGTGGCTGTTGAGTTCCAATCGCGACCGAAACGCGCTTCTTGGTAAGTTCCCGGTTGGCCACCAAAAAATTCGGATGGAATCAATTGCACAGGTAGATTGATGTTGTAATCGCTGTTGGCTGCGAGATTTACACTTGGTAAATAACCTGAAACAGCAAGCCTTTGATCGGCGCGTGCCAGTTTTTGATTGATCTCAGATTGTTGAATAGAGATATTGTTAGAAAGTGCTCGTTGCTGAACAACTTGCAACGAGTTTAAAACGATGTTTTGTGCTTGGAATTTCGATACAAGTAGCGCGGCAATTAAAAAGAAACCTACCTTCATAGCATAAGAATTTGTGCAAAAGTGGCGCATCTTAATTGATCTACATTTCAGCGCTCAAGGAGGCGGAAAATTTTACAGTGAATCATTCGAATGATTGACAACATTTCAGCACCTTGCCCGTTTTACTTCACATTCATAAATAGAACTATGCTTAGACTACTTTCTATCATTCTCACTGCGGTTGTCTGTATAGGCAGTTGCAGCAACAAACCAGAAGTAAAACAACCAATTCAAGCAGATATGCAAACAGAAAAAACTGGAAATCCATATTACTCAAGAACCGATACGACGCACTTGAACGTTTCGGATGCAGAATGGAAAAAAGTGCTTCCTGCAGATGTATATTACATTTCAAGGGAAAAAGGAACCGAATATGCCTTTTCGGGGAAATACAACGATTTCGATGGCTTAGGAACTTACTATTGTGCAGCTTGTGGAAATGCGCTGTTTAAATCGGATTCAAAATTCGCTAGTTCCTGCGGATGGCCGAGCTTTTACGAAGCATTGAGAAGCAATTCGGTGCGGTATGAGTCAGACAAAACACATGGTATGATTCGTACTGAAGTATTGTGTGGAAGATGTGATGGCCACTTGGGGCACATTTTCGACGATGGCCCTCCACCAACTTACAAGCGTTTCTGCATGAATTCGCTGGTGCTCGATTTTGAGCCGGAAAAATAATTACTGAAAATTAGAGCACTTCCAGAAGGAGATGTTGGTTTCAACTACATCTCCTTCGTTTATTTTAACCACTTTATCCTCTCTAAACTGATAGAAATCTTCTAACATAATGAGGTAAATACCTGGTTCAAGCTCCACTTTAATTCTACCTTTTTTGCTTTCAGTAACTGTAGCTTCTGCCTTTAAGGATTCAAAAGATGGAAACGGTGTTTTTTGGGTTTCAGAGTAAGGCACAAAATAAACATTGCCTTTGTAATTGTCGTATTCACGTCCGAAGCCAGGTCCATTAACAGGTAGGCACTCCCCTTCACCATACAAAATAGCGCCTTCGAAACCCGTATTGGGTTCTTTGGTGCATCCTGACAGCAGTATGGCAAATGCAATAATACCAAGTGTTACAATTCTCATTTCGGTAAGGAAACGCATGCAAGTTAATTAAATTGCCATCGTGCAGTTTTCAATTGGTGTGTTTCTTTTCCAATCATTTACAGACCGTTAAATCTGCCAGATTGCCTATTTGAACCTTTACACAAACAGAATCGCTTAATTGAGTTAAATGTAGCGTGTTGAATTCCTACATTTACATCAAATTTGATATGTTAATCACGCTCCGCCAACTCCAGTACGTAATTGCAGTAGCCGATTCAGGCAGTTTTTCGAAGGCCGCAGATATTTGCTATGCTGAACAAAGTACCATCAGTCAGCAAGTGAAGGTGCTTGAAGACCGCTTGGGAACAGTAATTTTTAATCGATCAAACTACCCATTGAAGGTAACCGCTGAAGGCGAGGTGATCGTTCAGCAAGCCCGTGAAATCGTTGACAAGGTTGATGATTTAATTAAGCCTTTCAAGGAACGTTCAAAGAATACCTAAGTTGCTTATGACATTGAAACCCATTTTTTGGTGCATTGCTTTCTTCGGATTGCTTGCCTTTCCGCTTCACGCGCAGAATTACCAATACATCAACAACGGCCAGCCGGCATCTTTGAAGAACCTTCAGAAAAGTATTGTTGATTGGGCCGATACTGCAAACATTCAACAAGCGAAGCATTGGAAATACCTCAAAAGATGGGAGCATGAATTAAGTTTACACACCGATAAAAATGGTGAGTTGGGCGATGCACAGGAGTTGATAGAATATCAAATGCAGAAAAGTTCATCACGCAATTCTTCATCATTCAACGCGTCTTGGTATCCTGTTGGGCCGAATTTGGTTCCCGAAAATTACACTGGTTATTTGGAGAACGGGATTGGACGCATCAACTGCATGGCTTTTCATCCCACCGATCCACAAACATTTTTTGTTGGTGTTGCTCAAGGTGGCGTTTGGAAAACAACAAATGCCGGTGTTTCATGGACACCTCTTACCGACGATCTTCCGATTTTAAGAGTGAGCGATATCTTAATTGATGCGGTTGATCCTAACATCATGTACATTTCGTTGTGCGATTTCGAGTACATCGGCGCTGGCCTCGATTTAGATGGCAGAAAGCGACATACACACTACGGCTTGGGTGTTTTTAAAACTACGGATGGAGGTCAAACTTGGTCGCCCACAGGATTGTCGTTCGAACAAGAAGATTTCGATGCTTCATTGATTCGTAAAATCCTTATCAATCCTGAAAATTCGAGTGAATTGGTCGCTTGCGGCGTAAGTGGAATGTACAAATCGCAGGATGCTGGAAATACCTGGAACCAAGTGTTGGACAGCTTGTTTTGGGATTTGGTGCAGGATCCTTCCAATCCGCAAACGCTTTATGCTGCTACAGGATGGGTTTATTCTGCCAACACTGGAAGTGCAAGCATCATGAAATCGAACGATTTTGGAAATACTTGGACCGTTCTGCCTACCAATATCCCCGAACAGGGTTTTGTGCAACGCATTAAAATTGCCATTGCTCCAGGCAATTCGAACTTTATTTATGCAGCAGCTGTTGATACTTTGGGCGGTTTACATGGGATTTATAAAAGTCAGAATGCTGGTAATTCTTGGGATTTTATTCAACCTGATCCATTTAATCCTTTGAATGGGTCGAATGGACAAGGTTTTGGCGGACAAGGAACTTACGATTTGGTTTTGCATGTTGATCAATTCGATCCATTGAAGATTTACATCGGAGGAGTGAATATGTACATGTCGGAAGATGGTGGCCAGTTTTTTCAACCCGTTTGCCATTGGACGATTTATTATGGTCCAACCATTCATGCCGATCATCACTTCATGATGCAACATCCATTAACAAATGAATACTTTGTTTGCAATGATGGCGGGCTTTACAAAACCGATTTAATCTTAAGTCAATCGTGGACGGATGCAGAAAATGGTGCTTTCTGGCCAAGCGTTTGGCAGAATTTATCGAATGGAATGCAAGTCACATCGTTTTACCGCATTTCATCCTCCAATACACTAGATGGAAGAATTATTGCCGGTGCCCAAGACAATGCAACTTCCTATTTCGATGGAACTTCTTGGAGAGCCATTTTCGGGGGTGATGGGATGGACAATCTGTTAAATCCGAACAACGATTTATTGGTTATTGGATCTAGTCAATTTGGGTATTTTTATCTCTCTGATGATGGTGCGCAGAGTTCGGTTTTCGAAATGCAATGCAATCTCTTTCAGGAAGCAGGGGAGTGGACAACCCCAATTGAGGGATGCTTTACCAACGGTGAAAAGATTTATGTTGGATATCAAACTGTAAATGTTTCAAATGATGGCGGATTTAGTTGGGAAACTCCTGGTTTTATTGATGGTATAGAAATGCCTATGTCGGCGCTTGGGGTGTCAGCAATAAACTGCGATGTTGTTTATGCGGCGAGTAGAATAAATTATTTCGATCAAATTCCTTCTCAAGTGTATAGATCTATTGATGGAGCTGCAAATTGGACGAATATCAGCAATGGATTGCCAACTGATTTGTACGTTACGGCTTTGGCAGTGCATGAGCAAAATCCCTATCGGGTAGTTGCTGTGATGGCAGGATTTTCGGCTGGTGAGAAAGTTTACCAGAGTTTTGATGGAGGTCAAAATTGGAACAACATCAGTTTCAATTTGGGCAATTTTCCAGTGAATACCGTTAAGTTTTTGTGGGAGTCAGACAATTTGCTCATTGGAACAGATGCAGGTGTGTTTATGCTTAAACCTGATCTCGATGTTTGGATCGATGAAAGCAATGGATTGCCGAATGTGATTGTATCGGATATCGAAATCAATGAATCGGCAAACAAGATTTACATTTCAACCTTTGGCAGAGGGATTTGGGCTTCCGATTTAAATGTTTTGCTAAATGTTTCATCAACCGACAAATGCGAGCCCACCATCAAATTCGCTGAACTGTCGGAAAGCACCAGAAGTATTGTGGTTGAAGAAAATGCTTGCAGAAAATCATTTCAAAAGCTGGAGATCATAGATGTTATGGGTCGTTTGATTGAAACAAAGTCTATCCAAGGCAATGAAATTCAATTTCAAACCAATGCCATGTCATCGGGCGTTTATTTTGCACGTTTGATTGGAAATGGTAATTCGGCTGTTCACAAATTCAGTGTACGCTAATTTTATTACAACTTAACTGCATTTCCCAAGCGCTACAAATACACCGATCCAAATAATTCCTTTGATCAGGAAAAATAAAAAACCTGCAAAGCCAATTCGCTTTATCCATGCCTTTGCGCGACCTTTTGGAGGTGATTTAATTTCCATTCAAATAGATTTATTTAATCCATTTGAAGTGCACTGTTCCAAAGGAAGTATTTAATCCAATGAGGTATATTCCTGCTGCCAATGCTGCGGTTTGAGGTTCGATTTGAAAATCATTGCCTAGTTGGTAATATTCGTTAAAAACAATTTGACCAGACATATTCATCAAAACCAAATTCACCTTTTCGGTCGATTTAAATCCTCCAGAAATAATTGGACCATTTACAGAATAAATTAAGGTGATAGGTTTCGAAACTAAATCTTCAATGCCCGTTTTGATTACTGTTACAGAATCCAACAATGTGTCGCTTCCACATGTATTGGTAGCAATCAAAGAAACTGGCCAATCGTTGTCGAAGAGGAAATCGTATTGCGGATTCAGCTCCGTACTTGTGTCGCCAAATCCGAAATTCCATAAATAAGTATCTGCTCCTGTTGAGGTATTGGTGAATTGCACAGTGTATTCATCCAATTGCAATGCAGTAAATCCAGCCACTGGAATCGGATTAATTTCAACTTGCACAATTGCCGAAGCGCCTGCGCAACCCAGATCGTTGATAGCACTCACCGAATAACCTCCCGATGATGTTACGTTCAAGGTAGAACCGATCTGGTTGTTCGACCATTGGTAATTTGTAAAGCCCGATTCTGCAGTGAGAATCACTGGATTAGCGCCACAAATATTGATCGGTCCGGGCGGTGTGATATCAACTTGAAAGGGTGCACTTGCAGTAATTACAATCGGATCAGAAACCGCATTGCAGCCGTTCGTGCCATTTGCTGAAACGCTATAGGTACCTGCAGTAGATACAGTGATTGCATTTCCAGTTTGGTTGTTCGACCACTGGTAATTGGTAAAACCAGATTCAGCGGTAAGTTGCAGGGTTTCGTTCGGACAAAGCACTTGATCACCTTGAAAAGTTACAGGAAGCGTTTGTGTTGATCCAACGCCAACATCAATTGTCGCAGAGGCCTCACAATTTTCTTGTCCGGTTGATACAGTTACCGTGTATGCAGTAAACTGCGATGGAGTAGCTACTGGATTGGGCGAATTTGGGTTGTCAAGTCCGGTGGTTGGAGACCATTGATAAATGTAATTGTTTGCTGACCCACCTGTAGCAGTTGGAGTTCCACCAAGTGTAGTAGATTGTCCTTGACAAATATTGATGTCGGTTCCTGCATCCACTTGCGGAGGCACACAGGTTGAATTGGGCACAACGCAGCAATTTCCTCCAGCAGAAACATTGTACACTTGGTTAATCCAACATTGATATTGTGTATAATGGGCATAAAAAACGCCGCCCGTTGCTTGAAGGAAATAATACACCACTTGATCGGGAGTGTTTACTCCTCCAGCATTAAGCGATGAGCTGCATTGGCCAGCAACTCCAATAATTTGTGGATATCCATTGGGATTATCGTAACCTGCATCTGGCGCCACTTGGATATCAATAATGCCTGGATTTACACCAGTAATTGTCGTCGGAAAATCGCCCAATCCACAATTGTCGTTGCCTTGTGTGGATGCAAATCCAGCGTAAATTACTTGTGTAACATTGGAAGCAAAAGGCCCTGTGATAGTCACTTGGACTGGTTCGTAGGTGCAGATTCCAATTTTTAAATTCGGAATGTTTGCATCCACATTGATGGTAACAATTCCACCATCGTAATTCGAATAAATTATCAGATTTCCATTTTCGCCACAGATGGTTTGGGCTTTAGAAACCACAGAAAATAGCAGTAAAAATAGCGCTATAAGATTTTTCATAATTAACATTGAATTAAAACCAAACACTCAAACTTGAGATGAGTAAATTACCGAAATTAGATTCGAAATTATCAGCAGTATAGATATTTTTATTGGAGAGGAAATTCCGGTATTCAGCCCGAAACATTGCATTTGAATTCACTTTATAATTGAAACACAAGCCTGAAGAAGCTAATTGATCAACCTTTTCGCTGGTAATTGAACGGATCATAATCTCATTAGGATCGCTAAAATATTCGAGTCGTGCCGAGATGGATGCTTTTTTATTTAAGCTGTATTTTCCAATCCAATTCACCTGCCACCAAGGATGATGGGATTCAATTCCACCGATAAATTCTTGTTGAATTCCCCCATAAATACAAGAGGTCATGCTAAATTTTCCTTCAGGATTAAAAATGAGGTATATGTCGCTGAAATAACGCATTCCATAAGTAGGGTTTGCTGCGGAAACTTCATCCCCGACATAGGTATTGAAGTTGATCAATGTAAGTTTCCCAGGGCGGTATTCCAATTGCGTTCCTATCGATAGTGGTGTATTTGTATCGGTAATATTTTGCCATCCATTGAGCACATAAAAATAGCCTGTTAATTTTTTGCTCAGCGGAGCGCTCAATTTTACACCAGTTAAGTAATACAGAACATATTCAGGTGCGAGCGATCTGCTGTACATTAAATGGTCTTTCGAAATGGCCGATTCGTTGGTGTAAGGAGAGCCAAAAACGCCTGCATCAACCCAAATATCAAGGGTTTTCGATAATCTAACTCCGGCATTGGCTTCCACTAAATTTTTAAGGGAACCTGCTTCGGATGCATAATTTGCATTCATGTAAGTTCCAAAACCGGGAACAAAACGCGCTCGAACTTTTTCGTTTCTGTAATTAATTCCCAAATAAGCCAGATTTACATTGATTTCATTGTGCCTGGCCGATGACACAAAATACGGACGGTCCGACCCTACAGGTTCATTAAAATCGTAGCCATAATACACATCCAACATTCCACTGAAGGTGACTTTTCCCACTGTTGATGAATCCATTTGCTCCACCATACCGGTGTTTGCAATTTGGGCCAATGTGTTTTGAGGAGTAATGATCCACAGAAACACGGACAATCGAGCAAAAATCTTGAGCATTTGTAGCGCTTATCCTGCAAAGCTATAAAGTAAATGTGAATAAAAATCTTGTTCTTTGTTCACCTTCAAAATATCAAATGCACCAAGCCTTTCAACCAGATCCTGATTTTGTTCTTTTGGATGTTCGTTCTCCGGGCGAATATTCTCGAGGGCATATTCCTGGAGCTATTTCATTTCCGCTATTCACCGATGCGGAAAGGGCAACAGTGGGAACCTTGTACAAGCAGAAGGGCAAGGATGAAGCTGTTTTGGAAGGCTTAAGAATCGTAGGGCCTAAAATGGCTGGATTTGTTGAGGAAGCAGCACGGTTGTCGCCCAACAAGAAGATCATGCTACACTGCTGGAGAGGCGGAATGCGATCGGCGAGTGTTGCTTGGCTTTTGCAGCAAGCTGGATTTGAAACACGCTTGTTGAAAGGTGGTTACAAGGCTTATCGTACAGAAATCCATCAGTTTTTAGATCAGAAATTCCCGTTTTTAGTGATCACTGGTCCCACGGGAAGCAAGAAAACGAAAATTTTGCAAGCGCTCCGCGATAAAGGTGAACAAGTGATTGACCTTGAAACATTGGCAAATCACAAAGGATCGGCATTTGGTGCGCTTGGCATGGAGCCACAACCCACAATCGAGCAGTTCGAAAACCAACTGCATGTGGAGCTTTGTAAGATGGATCTAAACCGAAGAATTTGGATCGAAGATGAAAGCCGAAAAATCGGAACCGTGGTGTTGTATGAAGAATTTTGGAAGCACATTAAAAGTGTGCCCGTATTGTTGGTTAACCTATCCATTCAAGAAAGAATTGAATTTTTGGTGGATGAATATGGAAATTTCCCTGCGGAGAAATTGGAAGAAAGCATCCTGAAAATAGCAAAACGCCTCGGTGGACAGCACGTGAAGGCTGCTCTGGAAGCCTTGGAACTGGGCGATTTACACCAAGTGGCAGCAATTTCTCTGAACTATTACGATAAGGCTTATTTGTACGCATTGGAAAATAGAAAAGCGCATATTCTTCATCGTTTAGATATCGATCAATTAAGCTACGAAACAATTGCAGAAAAAATTATTCAATTAGCGAATTCATGATTCCTGAAAATCAACCTATCCGTTTAACACAATTTGCACATGGTGCAGGATGTGGGTGTAAAATATCGCCAAACGATTTACGTGAAATGCTGCAAGGATTGCGTAAATCGACTGTTGGAGAATTGTTGGTGGGCAATGCCGAAAACGACGATGCCGCTGCTTGGAATTTGGGTGATGGAAGGGCATTGATTTCCACCACCGATTTCTTCATGCCCATAGTGGATTCACCAAGCGATTTTGGCGCGATTGCAGCAGCCAATGCGATATCTGATGTGTATGCGATGGGAGGGAAGCCCTTCATGGCATTGGCAATTCTGGGTTGGCCCATTGGGAAAATTCCAGCTTCTGTTGCCGCTGAAGTCATGCAAGGCGCATCCGAAATTTGTGCGAAGGCAGGCGTGGTGCTGGCCGGCGGACACACCATCGATTCTCCTGAACCAATCTTTGGTTTATCGGTGAACGGTTTCTGCGAAATCGTTCATTTGAAGCGCAACAACACCGCGAAAGTGGGCGACTATCTTTATTTGTCTAAACCCCTTGGAACAGGTATTTTAAGTACTGCTGCCAAACGGGGAACGCTTTTCCATCCCGCGGATGCGGAACCTGCGATCGAATCGATGAAGAAGCTCAACACGAGCGGTTTTGCTTTGGGGAAAATTGAGGCTGTACATGCCATGACCGACATTACGGGCTTCGGTTTGGCTGGGCATTTATTGGAAATGTTAGCAGATTCTGGTTGCAGCGCTGAAATCAATATGCAGGCAATTCCTGTTTTCGCTACTTTGAAACCTTATGTTGATGCTTTTGTGTATCCCGACATGACGATGCGGAACTACAACAACATCAAAGCACACTGTTCCGAATTGGATGGCACAGCCTTGCT
>CAMCXT010000061.1 GCA_945883545.1 Chitinophaga pinensis
GAGGTTTCTGGAGGGCCGATGTATTATCTCTCAGAAGGCTTAAGTAAGAAAGGATTGCCGAAATTGGGAAAGTTTTTGGCTGCAATGTTTGCCATCTTGTGCGTTGGAGGCTCTTTTGGAGGCGGCAATATGTTTCAAGCCAACCAATCATTTGCTCAATTAGCGAATGTATTTCCAGTTTTCAATGGTTTTGGATTTGTTTATGGTATTTTCCTAGCCTTACTTGTTGGTATCGTAATTATTGGAGGGATTAAGAAAATTGCGAAAGTTACAGACAAGCTTGTTCCATTTATGGTTGGTCTTTATTTGATGGCAAGTTTGTACATCATTTTGGCGAACATTTCCAACATTGGAGAAGCATTTTCGATTATCTTGAAAGGTGCTTTCACGCCCGATGGAATTACGGGTGGAATTATAGGTGTTTTAATCGTTGGTTTTAAACGCGCAGCATTTTCGAACGAGGCTGGTGTAGGCTCTGCTGCAATTGCTCACTCTGCCGTTAAAACCGAACACCCAATTTCTGAAGGTCTAGTTTCTTTGTTGGAGCCGTTTGTTGATACAATCGTTGTTTGCACAATGACAGCCTTGGTTTTAGTATTTACAGGTTTTGCTACAAATACTGAAGGCATGGAAGGTTCGGCATTGACCTCCGCTGCATTTAGTAGTGTAGTGCCTTGGTTTAAGTATGTTTTATTGATTACTATAGTATTATTCGCATTTTCTACCATGATTTCATGGTCATATTATGGAATGAAAGCATTCACTTTCTTGTTTGGCGATAATAAGAAAATGGAAAATTTGTATAAGGTAATTTTCTTGGTATTTGTGGTGATTGGCTCATCAGCTAGTTTGGGAGCTGTAATAGACTTTTCCGACATGATGATTCTAGCGATGGGGTTTCCTAATATTCTTGGGCTGTATTTGCTATCTGGTGAGGTTAAGTCTGACTTAAAAGAATATTTCAGGAAAGTCAAGTCTGGAGAAATAAAAAAATTCAAGGCTTAATTTGAGCATTTTTTCTTTGGCTGCATTTTTATAAAATGTTAGCTTGGCGTAGGCTATATTGAACGCCGTAATGGCCGTTTTAATCGCCATTGCCAAACGCCTTTAAGGGTAGTACCTATTTTTTTGTTGCAGAATTGTATTGTTTTGAATTTCAGTGTCTTGCGTATTCGCTTACATATTTTGATGTAAGAATTTGGATATTATCGTAAATGTTTACATACTTTTGCATAAGTTCTTTATAAAAGCAAACCTCAATCTGACACGAAAAACGAAGAGATTTTAATTTAATGCGCTGATTATAAATATATAAGCACATCAAAATATAGTTTCTTTCTGTCATGTGTAACAGATTTACGAATGCAGACGTAATAGAATCCAAAACTGAACCTAACATTATGAAAAACAAAAACTCTATGAAAATTGCTGGCCTTGCACTTTTTTCAGTGCTTAATATTGCCAACGCTGTTTCCCAGGCGCAGCCATGTGGAAGCAATCTTATTTCTAATGGTGATTTTGAAGCCGGATTCACCGGATTTACTTCAGGATACACTTTTGTATCAAATGGCCCAGGAACGGGAGAAATGATTCCAGAAAATACCTTTGGTGTTGATGTGAATGTTTCTTCTTATCATCCAATTATGACAGGTGTTGGTCGCTCTGGAAAATTCCTTATGGTAAATGGTAATACCGGTACTATTAAAACAGTATGGTCTCAAGATGTAAATGTTGTAGCCGGTAAGACTTATAATTTTTCTGCATTCGCTCAACGTTTAACTGGCGGTAATCAAGCTATTCTTCGTTTTTCAGTTGGTACAGAACTTCTTGCTACATATTCTCCTGCATCTGCTGGTTGGAATGAAGTAACAGGTGTTTACACAGCCACTACAACAGGAACAATTGCGCTTTCTATTGTTGATGCTAACCTTGTTGCATCAAGCAATGATTTCGGAATCGACGATATCAGTTTTACTCAAGTTTGCGATGAAGTACCAGCAGGTTGTTTCGCAACAAGCGTTTACTCTTTCTCACAAGGCCTTACACGTTTAGGAACTGCAGTTAATGCTGAGCGTTCGAATCCTGAAAATGCACTTGGTGCACCAAACGGTCAGAACCCTGCGATCTACGCTCCAGTTCAGAATTTCTTCTCTTTAGGTCTTGGTGGAAACATCGTTGTTGGATTTGAAAATCCAATCGCAAACGGCGAAGGTGCTGATGTTAAAATCTGGGAATCTTCTGCAAGTGTTAACGGAGAACGTGCTTTCATCCAAGTATCTCAAGATGGTATTGGTTATGTTCCAGTTGGCGAAATCGCTCAAACTGGTTCAATCTCAATTCCAGAAGGAATGGATTACATTTTCTTCGTGAAAATTACTGATTCTACTCCTGCTGCTTCAGCTGGTAACAGCCAAGTTGCTGATGGTTATGATGTTGACGCTGTTGAGTGTCTTAACGGAGCTTACACTGGAAACCTAATCAATAGCTGTTTTGCAACTGAATATGTTTCTTTTATTCAAGGAAATAAAAATGATGGTATCTCTCCAGTTGATGCTGGACGTTCAAACCCAACTAAAGCTTTAGGAATGCCAGAAGCTAACGATACTGAAAACTTCGTATCTCTTGGTTTTGGTGGAGAAATTACTTTAAAATTCGGTAGCCCAATTAAAAATGGCGATGGCGTTGATGTTCGTGTAGTAGAAAGTACATTTGGAAATATCGGTTGTAACCGTTACCCAGAAACTATCCGCGCATTTGCATCTCAGGATGGTTGCAACTTTGTTTATCTTGGAGAAGGTTGCCAAGACGCAGATTTCGATCTTGGATTACTTGATTGGGCACAATACATCAAATTGGTAGACGTAAGTCCATTAGACGGAGCTTACCAAGGAACTCCTAACGGAGATGCTTACGATGTTGATGGTATCCTTTGCTTGAATGGTTACGAAGAAAATGCAGTTCTTGCTGAAATTCCAGTTGGAGCCTCAGAAGTTATTTCTTACACTGCATTTCCACGTAAAAATGGTACTCCTGTAACTGCAGCTCGTACAAACCCAGCTAACGCACTTGGCGCACCACAAGGTACAGATGTAATCAATTTCGTATCTCTTGGTTTCGGTGGAAATTTGGTAGTGAAATATGACTACGTTATTTTCGACAATCCATTGGCAAACGATCTTCGTATTACCGAAACAACTTTCAACAATCCTTCTTGCGCTTCTTACCCAGAAACTGCAGAAATCGAAGGTTCACTTGATGGTAATACTTGGACTTCTCTTGGTACTATCTGTCTAGACGGAGAAATCGATATCAACGCAGCTGGTGCTATCCAATACCTTCGTATCACTGACCGCACACCAGCAACTTCTTTCAACGGATCTGCTGATGGATATGATGTTGACGGTATCGTTGTAATCAACCAAAATTGTTCAACACAGTCTAATGATTCTCGTTTCGCTGACAATGTAAACACACCTGATGAAGTTACTTCAATCGACGTGTTCCCTAATCCATTCCAAAACGAAATCAACCTTGTTATCGGAACTGGTGATCAAGACAACTCTGCAACAATTGTTGTGAGCAACTACCTTGGTCAACAAGTTTCAATTGAGAAATTGAACGTTGCTTCTTCAAGCACTGTAAATCACATGATCAACATGTCAGCTTTCACTAGCGGCATCTATTTCATCTCTGTAGAAACTAACTCTACTAAAGAAGTGATTAAAGTGGTTAAGCAATAAGCTAAACACAAATTGTTTTAAAACGGCTGCCCAAAAGGCAGCCGTTTTTTTTGTAAGATATCGGCTTGGTATTGGCTAAATTCATAAGGGTTAAGCCTTATTTGTTGAAATGTTACATCAGATTAGCATTGTAAATGAAGAGTTTATAGATCGTAAATCGCTATTGATTAAGCAACTGTGTTTTTATAATCAAAATAAATCTTACATTTGCAGCCAATTATAAACGTTCTACGTTAAGAGTCATTAAATAACCTAACTTTTTAAAAATGAAAAACCTTTTCACTGTTACCGGATTAGCACTTTTCGCTGCTTTGAATTTCGGAAATGTTGAGCGTTCGAATGCAAATGCATTTCAACAAACTCAAAATGAAGTAACTCCTAGTGGCTACTTGAATTTAACATCAATGTGTTCTAATGATCCAGCAGCTACACGCGTATGGAGAGTTAGAAATTACACAAATGCTCCAGTTAGTTACACTTGGGATGTTTACAACGCAGGTCAAAATGGATCTGGTGTTGCACAGCCCGGTGATAGCTTCTTCGAAACTGTTACTGTTCCTGGTTCACCAAATACAACCCGTATTTTTTGGACAGTTGAAGGTACAACATATCAAAAAGTAAAAGCTTCAGGTGGAGCGCAGTGTGCAACGCCTCCTCCAGTAGTTCCTTGCGGAACAGAATTAATCGTAAATGGTAATTTCGAAGGCGGAAACACAGGATTCACTTCAGGTTACACTTACAAAGTTGATGGAGCAGCGAACAACGAATTGGTGCTAGAGAACACTTACGGTGTTGGTCCAAACGTTGCCACTTACCATCCACAATTGGTAGGAACTGGCCGTTCTGGTAACTACATGATGGTTAACGGTAACACACTTTCAACGCTTACTGTTTGGAGTCAGAATGTTAATGTTGTAGCTGGAAAGAATTACGCTTTCAAAGCATATGCTCAAAATACATTTGCTGTTTCTCCTGCTGTTCTTCGTGTATATGCTGGTGCTGAATTGTTGGGCACATTCTCTCCTGAAGGTCTTACTTCTTGGACAGAGTTTACTTCAACATTCACTGCTTCTTCAACAGGTTCAATCGAATTGAGAATCGTTGACTCTAACCTGTCTAAAACAGGAAATGACTTTGGCTTGGATGATCTTAGCCTAATTGAAGTTTGTCCTGAATTGCCTTCTTCTTGTTATGCTGAACAAGTAATCAGCTTTACTCAAGGGAACAAATATGATGGCATCTCTCCAGTTGATGCTGGACGTTCAAACCCAACTAAAGCTTTAGGTGAACCAGAAGCAAACGATACTGAGAACTTCGTATCTCTTGGTTTTGGTGGTCAAATCACTTTGAAATTCGGTAGTGCAATTAAAAATGGCGAAGGCAATGATGTTCGTGTTGTAGAAAGCACATTTGGAAACATAGGTTGTAACCGTTTCCCAGAAACTATCCGCGCATTTGCATCTCAAGATGGTTGCAACTTTGTATTCATCGGAGAAGGTTGCCAAGACACAGATTTCGATCTTGGAATGCTTGCTTGGGCTCAATACATCAAATTGGTTGACGTTAGTCCTTTAAACGCTGCTTATCAAGGAACTCCAAACGGAGATGCTTACGATGTTGACGGAATTATGTGTTTGAATGGTTACGAAGCTAATCCAGTTCTTGCTCCAGCTGTAGTTGGTGCAAGTGAAGTAATTTCATACGAACCAGAACCTCGTAAAAACGGAACTCCAGTTCCTGCTGCTCGTGCAATTGCAAACAATGCACTAGGAAATCCTGAAGGAACAAACGCTGTAAACTTTGTAGCGCTTGGATTTGGTGGTAACATCGTTCTTAAATTCAATTATGTAATTTTTGATACTCCAGGAAACGATCTTCAAATTGTTGAAACATCATATGGCAATCCTTCTTGCGCTTCTTACCCAGAAACAGCTATTATCGAAGGTTCATTTGATAACGTAACTTGGGTTAACCTTGGAACTATTTGTCAAGATGGTGCAATTGATATTGCAGCAGCAGGTGCAATTCAGTATGTTCGTATTACAGACCACTCTTCACCAAATTCTTTCTCTGGTTCAGCTGATGGTTACGATGTTGATGGAGTAGTAGTCCTTAACAATTCTTGCGAAACAGCTTCAAACACAACTGCTCGTTGGGCTGATAACACAACAACTGCAAATGAAGTTACTAGTGCAGAAGTTTATCCAAACCCTTTCAGCGATAACTTGAATCTAGTTATCTCTACTGGAGATTTAGACAATACTGCAACTGTAACAGTTACAAACTACCTTGGAAAGGTAATTTCTTCTGAGCGTTTAAATGTTTCAGCATCTTCTTCGATTCAACATTCAATGAATGTATCTGATCTTTCAAGAGGCGTTTACTTCATCTCTGTAGAAACGAATACAACTAAAGAAGTATTGAAAGTAGTTAAGCAATAAGCTTTCTTCCTAAATATATCTTGGTTAGCCCCGCTCCGATTTTTCGGGGCGGGGCTAACCTTTTATAGACAGTTCTTACATACTTGTTTTCACTTGCAAAAACTTCAAGTTCCTAGTCTACTGAGAGCTTGCTTAATTATTGAAAGAGATTACTGAAAAACTTACTTCATCGCCGCCCCCTCGCTTGAAACACTAATTCAATGCATCCGTCTGAATGGTTGTATTGATTGAGCTAAATAAAGCGACTGATGAAAAAAAGAACTACTCTTAAAAATAAACTTTCTGTTAAAACATCACTTCGGCAGCGCCTTTTGTTGGGCAGCGCGGGTATGTTGCTTGCAGTTGTAGTGGGTTCGATGGTTTACCTGAATTTCTTTGCTTCAGGCGAAACGAAAGCCAATTTGGTTGAAGATGGTGAAACAGTTCAACCTTTGATTTTAACTTCCATATGCTCGGAAAATCCCAATATTAGCCGTCGTTGGCGCGTGGTGAATCCAAACGAATTTGATGTGCCAATTGAGTGGGATCTGTATCCATATTTTCAAACAGGACTCATTATCGCTCACACTGGCGAGAATTTTTTCTATTCCAATACAATCCCTGGCCCTAATTCGGTTCGAATTCGTTGGCAGGATGAGAACTCCACTTGGCATCAGTCATTAATCCCATCTTCTGGAGCAACTTGTGGCAATGGTGGAGGTTGCTATGTTTCGGAAGTGATTAGTTATGATCCTAAAAAACGCAACGACGGATCTTTGGTCGTATCAGAACGCCGTGATCCATCTAAAGCACTTGGAGCGCCAGAAAACGATGATGCTTTGAATTTCGTTTCATTGGGCTTTGGAGGTGAAATTGTCTTGAAGTTTTCTCAGCCAATTGCCAACGGAACGGGAGACGATATTCGTGTAACCGAAAGCACTTTCGGAAACTTAGGCTGCAATCGTTACCCAGAAAAAATTCAAGCATATGCTTCGCAGGATGGTTGTCACTTCATTTATCTGGGCGAACAATGTCAAGATGCAACATTTGATTTGGGGGCTTTTTCATGGGCTCAATACATCAAGCTAAAAGATGTGAGCCCTGTTGAGCATCCATTCAATAATAGCATTGCCGACGGATATGACGTAGATGGTGTTGCTTGTTTAAATGGAACTGCTAGCACAACATCCGATGATGGACTGGTAGCAGGTTC
Organism: Chitinophaga pinensis; assembly: GCA_945883545.1. Taxonomy (GTDB): domain Bacteria; phylum Bacteroidota; class Bacteroidia; order M30B66; family M30B66; genus CAMCXT01. The sequence continues at coordinate 7,374 of CAMCXT010000061.1, forward strand.
TGCGCAAGAAGTCTTAGAGTATATTCAAGGTACCCGTAAAAATGGTACTGCAATTCATGCATCAAGGACCAATCCAGAAGCAGCGCTTGGCGTACCTCAAAACAACGATCTTGGAATCAACTTCCTATCACTTGGTTTCACAGGTTCTGCAGTATTTAAATTCGACTTTGTAATCTTTAACCGTCCGGGTAGTGATCTTCAAGTTGTCGAAACCTCCTTTGGTCAACAAAGTTGCGATAGTTACAGAGAGACTGCCTATTTTGAAGGGTCTTTAGACGGAATTAACTGGAAGCCGATGGGCGAGGTTTGCTTGGATGGCGAACTTGATTTAGGAGATGAATTATATGCAATGCAGTATTTGCGTGCAACAGATCGGTCTCCAGCATCAGAATTTCCAAATTCTGCAGATGGTTATGATATTGATGGTTTTGTAGTGTATTCTTATGGATGTGTTAATGAAACACGCGTTCGTCCTTACGACAACAACTCTATTCCAGATGAAATTGCTGAAGCGCAAATTCAACCGAATCCTTTCAAAGATCAGTTTCAACTCTTGTACGAAACAGGTTCAAAAGCCGAAAAGGTAACTGTTAGAATGTTCAATTATGTCGGGCAGATGGTCAATATGGAAACAATCAACATCCCTAAAAACACAAAGCATACCCAAAATATGTCGGGCGAAAAACTTCCAAAAGGCGTTTACGTGGTAACATTGGAATCTGCAGGACAAAAACAGAGCATTAAAGTAATAAAGAATTAATATTTTTCAAATCAGGTTTAACGAAGCGCCCAGCAAGATGTTGGGCGTTTTTGTGTTTTTTTGGCTGCTTGATTTTACTAGCTTTGAAATAACCAACTAAAAAACTCAAAGATGATTCAAGCTAACCTAACCAAACTATGCGTTGCTGTGGCCTTTTCTTCGGCTGTATTCATTTCACCAAATGAAGCAATTGCACAAACCAATCCACCTAATCCAGGTACTTGTGAAATCAGCATTTCGAATGTGATTTCGTATAACCCAGGTAAATGCCGAGACGGATCTTTGATTCCAGCTACTTTTACAAACACCACTCGTTGTATCGGAGTTCCACAAAATAACGATTCACCTGGAGTGGATGTGAATTATGTTTCACTTGGTTTTGGAGGTGAGATTGTAGTTCAGCTTAGTGGACGTGTTGCAGACGGCACTGGAGCAGATCTTCGAATTGTTGAAACTACTCTAACAACAACCAATTGCAGCCGGATTCCTGAAAAAGTGGAAGTTTTTGGATCCCAAGATGGTTGCAACTTTGTTTGCCTTGGATCGCTTTGTCAAGATGGCAATCTAGATCTTTCTGGAAGCGGACTTGAATGGATCCGTTTCGTAAAACTGCATGATATTTCTCCAGTAACGCATCCATTTAACAATGATTTGGTAGCCAACGGATTCGATCTTGATGGAATAACTTGCCTTTCTGGAGCTGCAGCATCAACATTGCCTGTAAATTCAATATTTACTGCAATGAATCCAAGAACTTACTTGAATTATTTGCCTGCAAACCCTACTAGTATTCCTTTGGCTCGCAGAAACCCTATGCTTGCTACTGGTGCTCCTGAAAACAATAATGGCTCGCCAATCACATTCACCTCTTTAGGATTTGGTGGCGAAATTACCTTGGTGTTTGATTACTTGGTGTTCGATAAAGAAGGTCCAGATCTTCAGGTGATTGAGACTTCAGGTTCGGGAAATTACCCTGAGAAGGCTGAGTTTTATGGTTCTTCGTGTGGAAACAACTGGGTATTGTTGAACATTACCCAAGATGGTAACGTATTGGAGCAGGATGGTTGGATTGATTTCGGTGGAACACTTTATTCACTTAAATATTTGAGAATCATCGACCGAAGCAAGCGTACACAGTTTTCTGGTGCTGCCGATGGTTATGATGTTGACGGCGTAACTGTTATCAATGGTTCAAATTGCTTGTCGACAGGAAGTAATACCATAAATGCACGTTACGAAGAGGTTCTTTCAAATATCCCAGATGAAGCTGGTAAAGCAGAAATGTTCCCGAATCCGTTCAGTACTTCAACGGCTTTAACTTTTACAGGCGGTTCAGTGGATGAAGTTTTATCTTATCGTGTAACCAATATTGCTGGTCAACAAATTGGTTCAGAAACAATTTCAATAGCAGCTGGAGAAATGATTCAGCGTAATTTAGATTTATCGACTTACCCTGCAGGGATCTATTTGCTTGAAGTTTCAGGAGAATTTGGACGTGAAGTTTACAAGCTCATGAAAAACTAATCTCACTTTTGAAGTATTAAAGGCTCGGATGCTTAGTGCTTCCGAGCCTTTTTTTTGATCTTATTTATTCGTTATGATGGGTATTAAATTTTAAATGTCTGATATTCATGTTGTTAATAATATACTTAAGTGTTTTCCAGATGAAATGTAAGAGAATGAAGTTGATTAATTATCCTATAAATATAAAATAAAACACCTGATATCATTAAGAGTGTATTAAAGTGTCTATTAAGCGCCTGTTTACTTAGTTGTTTATAGATTGGTGTTGATATTCTTTTAATTATGGATTGGTTGGTATGTTGTAAGATTCGGTTGCTTTTTTTACGTTTGTCTCAACTTTAACCCATTCTTCATTATGAAAACCCTTACAAATTTTAGATTACCACTAGCATCTATGGCGGTACTTCTAGGCATTGGCTCAGGAAGCCTAATTGCTCAACCTCTTTACCCAACAACTGTAGTAAGTTATTCTCCGGGAACTACTGCGGATGGATTGGGTATTATTCCAGATGCTCGCGACGATGAAAACAATGCCAACGGCGCTCCTCAACAAAGCGATGTTAATTCAGGCGAAATTGCTGGAAATTCATCAACAGTTAACTTTACCTCACTAGGTTTTGGTGGTGAAATCATTCTTGGTTTTTCTCAACCATTTGGTCGTGGAGAAGGTGTTGATCTTCAGATTTTTGAAACATCATACGATACACCGGATTGTGCATCATGGCAAGAATTTGCAGATGTTTACATTTCTCAAGACGGTTGTTCTTGGCTACAAGTTATCGATAATGGTTGTCAGAACCTAAATATCGAATTGCCAGATGCAATGCCATGGGCTGCATTTGTTAAAATTGTTGATGCATCTCCGAATGCTGCCTTTTCTGCAGAAGCAGATGGGTACGATGTAGATGGTGTAATGGCAAACTATCTTTCTAATATAGTTCCACTTGCTGATCTTAACGGACCTCGTTTTGCAAATGCCTACAGCAATTACATTGTTGGAACAGTAAAGGGCAGTAGCAATCTTCCGGCTTTGAATCGTCGCGATCCAAATAAAGCTATTGGAGCAACTACTGGAAGCGATGTTAATCAAACGCCTATGTTTGTTTCTTTAGGTTTCGATAAAGCCTCTACTGCTGGTGTAATTGAAGGTCAGATCACACTTGAATTCTTCTATACAATTATAGACAGAATGGGTGCGGATTTAGAGGTGTTTGAAACAACTTTTGGCGATAACATCAGCCGTACTTGTGATAATTACCCTGAAGTTGCTGAATTCTGGGGATCAAATGATGGTGTTAACTTTACTTTACTTGCTGCTGATCCTTCGTCAAACGAACCTGCTGATGCATATCTCGGAGGCTCAGGTCGCCTTTGCCGTGATGGTAAATTAGACATTAGCGGAATGCCGGGTGGAACTTTGCGTTTCATTCGCGTTATCGATAAATCAATCAAAACGAGCAATAAATTCCCTGGCTCTGCTGATGGATACGACGTTGATGGCATTTTCGGTTATGGTTGTGCAGGAGAAAATGATGGCAGATACGGTCTTTACGATCAAAACAATTTCCCTAACGAAGATGCCGGTGTGTATTTTATGGGACTTTTCCCAAATCCATCTAACGATCGCGTTAATGTAAATATCGAAACTGCTTCAACAGATCAAAACTATGTAGTTCGCATGTTTGATATTACTGGCCGCGTTGTTGCTCAAGAATCAGTAAATGCTTCTGCAAATACTAGCGTTAACATTGAGATTTCGGTAGCGCATTTGCCTGCTGGTGTTTACACAGTATCGGTTGATGCGAATGGTTACAAAACTGTTGAGCGTTTGATCAAGAACTAAAAATAAATCTTTTCGATTTTCAACGGGTAGTTTTCGCAAGAATGCTGCCCGTTGTTTTTTACAACTGTTGACATAAAAAAAACCTTCGTTCTATATGAACGAAGGTTTTTCTATTTAATCAGCAACAAAAGAATCGTTTATTCTTCTTGTCCTGGATAATTTTTTACTTTGATGTCCACTTCATTCTCTTCGTTAAAAATCTTTTTTAGCAAAGCTCGAACTTCGTCGAACGCATTCTCATTTTTAATAATGAAATCGTGTGCGCCCATTTTAAATGCTGATATAGCTACTTCTGGTCCTGTGCCCGAGAGAAAAATCACGTGGATATTTGGATCGTAAGATTTTATTTTTTGAAGCACTTCAATTCCACTCATGCCAGGAAGTTGGTGATCTAGAATCACAACTCTCGGATTTAGAGATAAATTATCAATGGCTTCTTCACCATTGAAAAACACTTTAATACCATCATAATAGTTCGCTTCCAGATCATAGTTGATTAGGTTCGCGAAGAAAGGCTCATCTTCAACGATGAAGATTTTGGTTTGGTCACTTTTTTTCATACATTAAATTTCATCGGAAAGCGATATGTAACAACGATTCCTTGAGGTTAGGGATTATTTACGAAGTATGCAGAATATGCTAAAATCAGTTTCGTAAAATAGCGAAAGATTTAAAATCTAAACAAACCAAAAAAAGCAATTACTCTACATCAGTAGGTAAATAGTAGAAAAATATGAGATGTTGTGTAATGTCCTATAAGTCAGATTGATGCAAAACAGTAAACTTGGTGTATAGGCTTATTCAAATTATCAATCTCTTACTCAACCTGCTTTTAAAGGGTTTTGTTTGTAGATGAAGCTAAATTGTAGGAATGAAATACGTTTGATGGTTAACCATTATTCCTGTTTCAAACGGTAGATTTTAGTTTGAGTCGTGAACCAAAATCCCTCCATATGAACAGCTCAATTAACCCTTAAGCAAGACCTGATTGAATTTGTAGAAGATCTGAAATCTTGGAACGATTTCAGAGTTGCGTCATCTTAACATGTTCCTTGAAGTTTCTGAATACTTCAGCTGTGATGGCACTTTTTAATTGATCTTGCTCGAATGATGTTAAATATTCAATTTTGATATACCAATGCGTTTGATCGGTGCAGATTGTTCCTCTTAAGAAATCTTTAAATTTCGAGTGCGTTTCAATAAATTGTAATACGTCCTGAATTTGTTGCTGATAATTATCAGGGAGAGACTTTATAGGAAAAAGCAATTCTTGAATAAAGTTGCCTTCGCCAAGATTTCGGACACTTTTTCCGAGAACCAAACTGTTCGGAATTTTAATGAATTCATGGTCTCTCGGCTGTTCTAAGGTGAAGAAAAATGTTCCAATTCGTGTTACCAAGCCCATCTCATCGCCTAAACGAATATAATCGCCCATTTTAAATGGCTTTTTGTTCAAAATGATAAACCAAGCAAAAAACGAGAGAAGTAGATCTCTGATTGCAAATGCAAATCCAGTGGCAATGAGACCTACAAACAAGGTGATATTTCCAAGCGATACACCAGCTTTCCAAAATGTAACGATAAAAGCTAGGGTGTAAAGACTTACAGAATAGAGTTTAGAAATGATGATACGTTGTTCAAGTTCCATCTCTTGTTCGAACATCGTCCAAACTTTGTTTTGTGTAAACCTCAGAATTACCGTGACAACCAAAAGCGAAACGATCAAGGTAAGTACAAGCTCGATGATGTTCAGAAAAATTGAATCAATGGCAATAAACTTCCTGCGAACAGCCACATAAACGAGCTCTACAACAATTAAAATTGCGGAGAGTAGGAAGATCCTTTTATAGAGATTTTTACTTAATGCCATTTTGCAAAAGTAATTGATCCAATTGCACTGTCGCAAAGAATGAATTTCTAATTTAGCGCCGCATTTCGCAACGAAATAAAAAATCACACATCATGAAAATTACGGTAATTGGTGCAGGAAATGTTGGAGCAACCTGCGCGAATGTTATTGCTGAGAAAGAACTCGCAAATGAAGTTGTACTGATCGATATCAAAGATGGTCTTTCGGAAGGGAAGTCGCTTGATATGTGGCAGACTGCTCCAATCAACCTCTACGATTCTCGCATTGTAGGTTACACGAATGACTATTCAAAAACTGCTGGTTCATCAGTAGTAGTAATAACATCAGGGCTTCCGCGTAAACCGGGTATGAGTCGCGATGATCTTATTGCAACAAATGCTGGAATCGTAAAGTCGGTAACAGATAACGTGATCGCACACTCTCCTGATGCAATCATTATCGTTGTATCGAATCCACTTGATGTAATGACATATGTGGCTTACTTAACTGCCAAAGTTGATTCAAGAAAAGTATTTGGTATGGCTGGTATCCTTGATACAGCACGTTACCGTGCATTCCTTGCTGAAGCATTGAATGTATCACCAAAAGATATTCAAGCGATGTTACTTGGTGGTCATGGTGATACAATGGTTCCACTTCCACGTTACACAACTGTTTCAGGTATTCCAGTTACAGAACTTATTGATGCAGATAAATTAGACGCAATTATTGAGCGTACTAAAAAAGGTGGTGGAGAACTCGTGAACTTGATGGGGACTTCTGCATGGTATGCTCCAGGAGCTGCAGCTGCACAAATGGTAGAAGCAATTGTTAGAGATCAAAAAAGAATTTTCCCTTGCTGTGCACTTTTGAATGGCGAGTATGGCCTTAACAATATTTACCTTGGTGTTCCAGTAAAACTTGGTAAAAATGGAATTGAACAGATTATCGAATTACAATTGAATGCTGACGAGAAGAAACTTTTAACCGAAAGTGCAGCAGCAGTTAAAGAGGTAATGGATGTTTATGATGCAATGGTTAATTCAGCAACTGCATAATTTTCATTTCTTGAAATACTAGGGGCTCCGGCCCCTTTTTTTATACCCATGATTTCCCTCCCGATCCAATTGCTTATCATAGAAGAAGATGGAGTTCATCTGCTGGTAGAAGCCAAAGCAGGGAGGAAAAAGATTCGGTTAATTGTAGATACGGGAGCCTCGAAAACAGTATTCGATAAATCGAGAATTGAGCAGTTGTTTCCCAATCAAGAAATCAAACCTGTTTCGTCTTTAACCACAGGGCTTGGCACCAACTCATTTCCCGGAGCTACAACAATTCTATCATCGCTTTCACTTGGTACGTTGAAAATCAGTAAACCCCAGTTTTTGGTTTTGGATCTGAGTCATGTAAATGCATCTTACCAAACTTTAGGCTTTCAACACATTGACGGAGTATTGGGAAGTGATCTTCTGTTGAAATACAATGCAGTGCTCGATTTTCAATCATCTTCACTTTATTTAAATCCTTAGTCTGATGAGAATAGGAATTGTTTGTTATCCAACCTTCGGTGGAAGTGGAGTGGTGGCCACAGAATTGGGAATTGCCTTGGCTGCCAAAGGGCATCAGGTGCATTTTATTTCTTACAGTCAACCGTTTCGACTAGATACCTTTTCAGGCAATCTCTTTTACCACGAGGTGCCGGTGGCGAATTATCCATTGTTCGAGTTTTTGCCTTATGAAATTTCTCTAACTTCAAAATTGGTGGATGTTGTGATGCACCAAAATTTAGATTTACTACACGTTCATTATGCCATTCCACATGCATCGGCGGCATTTATGGCACGTGAAATACTCAAGTCTCGTGGGAAAAGCATTCCCTTTATAACAACTCTGCACGGTACCGACATCACCTTGGTGGGGCGCGATCCATCTTATCGACCTGTGATTGAGTTTTCGATCAATATGAGCGATGGCGTTACGGCCGTTTCTGATAGTTTAAGAAAAGATACCCTGAAGTATTTTGATGTAAATCGAGAGATCGAGGTGATTCCGAATTTTATTGATCCCGAAAATTACGGTAAGGCTTCAGACCTATGTTTTAGAGGCATGTATGCTCCAAACGGAGAAAAAGTGTTGACGCATATTTCGAATTTCAGACCTGTAAAGAGAATTTCTGATGTAGTGAAGGTGTTTGAAAAAGTGCACCGTGAAATTCCTTGCAAACTACTACTTGCTGGCGATGGCCCTGAACGGGGAAATGTAGAGAATTTAGCCAGGGAACTCGGAGTGATTCACGATGTGATCTTTCTAGGAAAGACCAAGGCAATTGAACGCATCCTTTGTATGTCGGATCTCTTTTTATTGACCTCAGAATCGGAGAGTTTTGGATTGTCCTCTCTGGAGGCGATGGCATCTGGTGTGCCCGTAATTTCAACCAATACGGGAGGGATTCCAGAAGTGAATATCCATGGGTATAGTGGATATTTAAGCAATGTTGGGGATGTGGATGATATGGCTAAAAATGCCTTGTCGCTTTTGAAGGATGATCAACTCATCAAGCAATTTGGTGAACAAGCGAAAATGAGGGCAGCCATGTTTTCCATGAAGGAAATTCTGCCCATGTATGAGGCGATGTACTCTAGACTTACCGGGCTTCCGTTAGATTAGCCACCAGCTTTCTTGGCTTTGTA
>CAMCXT010000062.1 GCA_945883545.1 Chitinophaga pinensis
GAAGAAATTCTACCTTTCAATTCGGCTCGGGAGGCCTTGAATTACCTAGCCAATTGCGCTGAATTGGGCAGTATGCCACCCGAATTGATCATTCTTGATATTCGGATGCCTGATATGGACGGATTCGATTTTCTTGAGGTTTTCGAAACTTTGCCCGATAGTTTAAAACAATACATCAAAATTGTAATGCTATCAAGCTCACTTGATCCTATAGATGAAGCAAATGCAATGAGTCATACCTCAGTGGTTTCGTTTATCAGCAAACCGCTTACCCGCGATAAAATCCTTCAGTTCCCAGAATAAAAAAGGCAACCATTTCTGATTGCCTTTTCGAATATTTAATTCGAGCCGTGTTACTTAAGCTCGAAATCCGTTGATCCAATTTGCACACCTTCGGCATAAATTTCAACGGTGTAGCGGCCAGCAACTAGCTTTTCTTCCGATTTCATATCCCAGTTCATACACAATTGCATCACCTTGTTGTCGTAGAAAATGTTTTTCTTGATGCTATAAGGAATTTCATTTCCATTGGTCAATGTGATTTTCGAACGATCTCCATCGGTGAATGGCTTCTTGTTCGGATCTTTAATCACAGCGTACAAAGCTTTCTCTTGTTTATCTGCAATTTGATTGTCTAGAACTGTGAAACAAACTCTGATGCGGTCTGCTTTACTTGCTTTGGTTGTAGGTTTTTCTTTTGTTCCACCGCTGCTCAAGCGAACTGCATCAGCATATACTTCGTAGGTTTTAAGACGTTTGGCAACATCAACCGTTTTAGTGAGCTTTCCATTATCTTCAGTAAGTTTGGTGTTCTGGGCATTCAATTCCTCCACCTGTTTAGTAGTGCGGAAATTCTCGTTGGTCAATTCTTGGTTCTTAGCCTTCAACTCCAAAATAACTGCTTCATTTTCATCATAAGCCTGTTGCAATTCTTCCATTCGCGCACGAAGATTTTTTCCGCCTTCACTTGCTGGAGAACCTCCACTTGCCTTCAATTTTTCGTAATCGCGAAGCAATGCAACTACTTTGTCTCTTTCTAAGGTAAGCTCTGTGCGAAGTCCTTCATGGGCTTGCATTAAACTATCATACTTCGCAGTTAATTCTTGTAACTGAGCACGATACACGTCAATGTCTTTACTTGCCTGCTCATTTTGTGCTTTAAGTCCTTCTGACTCTTTCTTCAGTGTATTTACTTGTACAAACAAATAAGCTGAAAGAAAGCCTAATAGGGCAATAACTACAAATAGAATAATAATAAGGCCTCTGCCTTTGTTTTCTTTATTCTGTTGTTCTTCAGTTGGCACAGTATTCTCCATAATTGAGGTGCATTTTTATCTTATGCTGCAAAGATATTTTTTTTTGGATGCCGATTGAAGCCTTGAAAGTAATTACTTACTTTTACATTGAATTTCTTTCTAAACGAGAGAATTTGAGGCATTTGCACTGTATCTGATCTAAATTCACGTTATGATCAGAGATTGCCTTCATTTATTTTTTCCAAGGATCTGCCCAGCCTGTGATGGTGCTCTTCAGCATCATGAAAAAGTAATTTGTTTTACTTGTAGGGTATCACTTCCGCAAACGGGATATCATCTTCATCCCGATAATCCTATTGCAAGGTTGTTCTGGGGAAGGATTCCCATTCATACCGCAGCATCTTACTACTTTTTTAAAAAGTCTGGTAAAGTGCAGCAGCTTCTTCATGAACTCAAATATGGAAACCAACCAGAAATTGGCGAGGAGATCGGACTTTCATATGGAGTAGAACTGATGAAATCACCACTGTTTTCAGATGCGGATCTGGTTATTCCTGTACCGCTTCATGCAGAAAAATTGGCATCAAGAGGTTACAATCAAAGTGAAACTTTTGCCAATGGATTGGCGCACGGTATGCGAAATGAAGCAGTGAACGATTTGCTCATCAGAAACCGTCATACAGACAGCCAGACGCGTAAAAGCCGATTTGCGCGTTGGGAAAATGTACAAGAAGCCTATTCCGTGATTCGTCCCGAAAGATTAATCAACAAGCATGTTCTTTTGGTGGACGATGTAATCACAACTGGCGCTACCATCGAAGCTTGTGCAAGTAAGCTATTTATGGCAGGCGTTTCAAAACTCACCATCGCGAGCATTGCAGCACCTGTAATGTAGCAGCCAATCGATTATTGCAACTTTTGATTGTCCTTGTGTCGATCGGCGTCTCGCTTGGTTTTCTTTTCGAAATTTTTCTTCATCGCCACGGTAAGGTCAACGCCTGTTTGATTTGCTAGACAAACCAATACGAAAAGAACATCAGCCATTTCATCCGCCAATTTGGAGTCATCCTCTCCAGCTTTGAACGACTGCTCACCATATTTACGCGCCATGATTCTGGCCAACTCACCCACTTCTTCCATGAGGACCGCTGTATTGGTTAGCTCGTTGAAATAGCGAACCCCTACCTCTTTTATCCAGCGGTCAACTTCCTGTTGAAGTACCGAGATTTCCACTTACGCGCCTACTGTTAGTCCGTGGCAGTTCTTGTATTTCTTGCCGCTACCACAAGGACAAACATCGTTACGACCGATTTTAGGATCTGCCTTCGCTGGTTCACGACGCGCATCTGCATTGGTATCGATAGGTGCTTGTGGAGGCTGAGAAGCAACCTCTATTCTGGATGTTCTCAAAACGGGCGCTTGAACTGGACGAGGTGCAGCTGCAGGTTGAATCCGTGGTGGTGCAGGAGTGTTCCCTTCATCAGGATTGCCTGTTGGAAGACTCGCCTTCATCAGGAATGCTGTTATATCTCGTGCAATCTTTCCAAGCATTTCTTCGAAAAGCTTAAACGACTCGATTTTATAAATCAACAATGGATCTTTTTGCTCATACACAGCATTCTGAACCGATTGTTTCAAGTCGTCCATCTCACGCAAATGTTCCTTCCAGATATCATCGATGATCGCTAGGTTGATGAAACGTTCCATCGCATACGTTACCTCGCGGCCTTTATTTTCGTAGGCTTTCTTAAGATTCACAACGATCTGAAGGGTTTTAAATCCATCAGTCAAAGGAATCATCATGTTCTCGAATTGCGACGATTGGTTTTGGTAAACATTTGCAATTACCGGGAAAGCCAATTCACCAATATGCACCGACTTGTGGTGGTAGTGTTGCATGGCTTCTTGGTAAAGTTTCTGACCAAGTGCGTCTGGTTTTTCTTTTAAGAATTCACCTTCCGAAATAGCAGAATCTACAGAAAGAAGTCTGATCACTTCCAGTTTAAAGCCATTATAATCGCGTATGTCTTGGTATTCGTTCACTATTCCCTCGCAGGTTTCGAGAATCATATTTGCAATATCTACAGCCAAACGGTCGCCGTACAATGCGTTTCGACGGCGTTTGTAGATCACCTCTCTCTGGTGATTCATTTGATCGTCGTACTCGAGCAGTCGCTTACGGATTCCAAAATTGTTCTCTTCTACCTTCTTCTGCGCTCTTTCGATTGAGCTGGTGATCATTCCGCTTTGGATCACTTCGCCTTCTTTCATGCCCAAACGGTCCATGATTCGTGCAATACGTTCTGATCCAAAAAGGCGCATCAAATCATCTTCCAACGAAACGAAGAATTGAGATGAACCTGGATCTCCTTGTCGTCCGGCACGACCACGCAATTGGCGGTCAACACGGCGACTTTCATGACGCTCAGTACCAATGATGGCTAGTCCACCTGAATCTTTTACACCTGCACCGAGCTTGATGTCGGTACCACGGCCTGCCATGTTGGTCGCGATGGTTACATTTCCGGCTTGCCCGGCAACCTGAACAATTTCCGCCTCACGTTGATGCTGTTTCGCGTTGAGTACATTGTGCTCGATTCCACGAAGCTTGAGCATTCGGCTGAGGATTTCTGAAATTTCGACAGATGTTGTACCCACCAAAACTGGTCTTCCTTTGCCTGTTTCTTCTGCAATCTTTTCGATTACAGCGTTGTATTTCTCACGTTTGGTTTTGTATACCAAGTCTTCCTCATCTTTCCGGGAAATTTTCCGGTTGGTAGGAATCACAGCTACATCGAGTTTGTAGATATCCCAAAGCTCACCTGCTTCTGTTTCGGCTGTACCTGTCATACCTGCCAATTTGTTGTACATCCTGAAGAAGTTCTGCAGGGTGATGGTAGCGTAAGTTTGTGTAGCGGCTTCGATGGTTACGTTTTCTTTCGCCTCGATTGCTTGGTGAAGACCATCGCTGTATCGGCGGCCTTCCATGATACGGCCGGTTTGTTCGTCAACAATCTTTACTTTCCCATCCATCACAACATACTCAACATCAGTTTCGAAGAGCGTATAGGCTTTTAATAGCTGGTTGATGGTGTGAATTCTTTCCGACTTGATCGCGAAATCGCGAAGCAATTCTTCTTTGTTGTTGAGTTTCTCTTCTGCCGAAAGGCTACTTTTTTCGATCAGGGCAATCTCAGAACCTACATCTGGCATTACGAAGAAGTTGTTGTCTTCGCTTTGTCCGGTGATTAATTCGATCCCTTTTTCTGTAAGTTCAATGGAGTTGTTTTTCTCGTCGATCACAAAGAAAAGCTCTAGATCCACTTTCGGCATTTCGCGGCCTTGGTCCTGCATGTAGAAATTCTCTGTTTTCTGCAGAAGTGTTCTTGTTCCTTGTTCGCTCAGGAATTTGATCAGGGCTTTGTTCTTCGGCAAACCTCTATGAGCTCGTAAAATTGCCAAGCCTGCAACTTTGTCGTCTTGACCAAAGTTTTTCTTTGCTTCAGTAAGTGCAGTATTGATGAAGGCTTTCTGAGCGTTTACAAGTTTTTCAACTCTTGGACGAAGTGCAAAAAACTCTTGGTTTTCACCTTTTGGCGTTGGACCTGAAATGATCAATGGCGTACGTGCATCATCGATCAATACAGAGTCAACCTCATCCACGATGGCGAAGTTGTGACCACGTTGAACGAGTTCTTCAGGGCTTCGAGCCATGTTGTCGCGCAGGTAATCGAAACCGAATTCGTTGTTTGTTCCGAATGTAATTTCTGAAGCGTATGCTCTTCTGCGGCTATTTGAGTTAGGCTGGTGTTTATCGATGCAATCCACACGTAAACCGTGGAATTCATACAATGGCCCCATCCATTCGGAGTCGCGTCGAGCAAGGTAATCGTTTACAGTTACTACGTGAACGCCTTCCCCGGAAAGGGCATTGAGATAAACTGGAAGGGTTGCCACGAGGGTTTTACCTTCACCTGTTGCCATCTCAGCGATTTTCCCTTTATGCAACATGATACCACCGATGAGCTGAACATCGTAGTGAACCATGTCCCAAGTAACCAACGATCCCGCAGCATTCCAAGCATTTTTCCAGATCGCCTTATCACCTTGGATCATTACATAATCCTTGGTAGTGGCAAGATCTCGGTCCATGTTGGATGCGGTAACTTCTAGGGTTGGATTTTCCTTCAAGCGTCGAGCGGTTTCACGAACCACTGCAAAAGCTTCAGGCAACACTTCTTCTAGCGCGATTTCGATCTCGGATGTGATGCGTTTTTTGAGTTTATCGATCTCTTCGAAGTGGTTTTCCTTTTCAACGAAATCCATATCTGGAGAACTGTCCATCAATTGTGTCAGTTCTGCAATTCTATTGCGTTCTGTTGCGACACGGTCTTGAATTGCTTGGCGGAATTTTGTAGTTCTCGCGCGCAATTCATCGTTGGTGTCGTTTGCTAACTGTGGATAAATCTGATTGATTTTCTCAAGCAACGGCTGAATTTCCTTCAGGTCACGGTCGGCTTTATTTCCGAGAAATTTCCCCAAAAGGGAGTTGATCACTTTGATCATGATATTGAATAAATGAGGTCGGCAAAATTAACCCAAAATCCGAATGATTGGGCAGGAGATATAGCCAAGAATTGTTCCCAGTGAATTTTCCTGCCAAAAAGACGAAACGGCTGATTGTTTTGCAACAACCAGCCGTTTCTATTTAGCTGAAAATCAACAATAAAAGCATTAATTCATTTTTACAAATCGTTTCACAAGTTGGAATTCATCTGTCAGAATGACGATTTGATAAGTTCCATTGGCAAGATTCGAAACTGGAATAGTGTAAAGGTTGTTGCCATTGTTCACCAAGTTCGATTCGATCAAACGTCCGCTCAAATCATTCATTTGGATGTTTTTCACCAACATAGTAGCAGGGATTTCGATCGTTACAAAATCATTTGCAGGGTTCGGATACAACTGAATGCTGCTGCTGATAAGGTCTTCGATAGAAGCACAATTGTAAACTTTCAAATCGTCGGTAGCAGAAGCACTACATCCATTCACATCAGTATATTGGTATGTGATGGTGAATGTTCCAGTGGTTGAAGAAAGGAAGTTTCCTGCATCAACGTTTGTTCCAGAGTACACACCGCCAGTTGGGCTACCCCCTTGCAGGGTGAAAAGCTGATCAACACAAGTAGTGTCGGGGCTTAGAGTAAAAGTAGCTGTTGGGTTTACGTAAACTTCAACTTCTGTTGGTATAGACTGACTTAAACAACCTGAATTGTTTACCGCAGTGATCAAGTAGTCGCCATTTTGGTCGGCTGTGATGGTTGACTGATTTTCACTAGCAAGTACATTTCCGTTAAGCAACCATTGGTAAACTATACCAACAACAGAAGGTGTAGACAGTTCTACACTTCCACCTTCGCAGAATTTCACAGGACCATTTGCAGTAAGTTCTGGAACTTCTGGTGTTTGACCAACAGTGATTGTTTGGATGGTAGAGTTTGAAGTACAGTTGTTTGCATCAGTTACAGATACACTATAGTTACCGCCAGTTGTAGCTGTATATGTTGATGAAGTAGCACCTGCAATTGTGTTTCCGTTATTGCTCCACTGGAAAATTAAACCAGAACCGGTGTTTGATGAAAGTAATACTGCTTGACCATCGCAAATTGCTGGTTGACCCGTGAAAGTAAGTTCGGCTTGAACACCTGCAACGTTTACATTGATTGCAGTTGAGGTTGCAGAACAGTTGTTGAGGTCGCTCACAGTTACAGTGTATGATCCTGCTTGGCTTACGTTTAATACGCCATTTAAAGCACCTGGGATAACGTTGCCGCCATTTTGCCATTGGTAGTTGAAACCGTTCCCGCTATTCGCTTGAAGAAGAACGTTGCCACCAACACAGAAAGTAGTTGGACCGTTTGGTGTAATTGAAGCTGCAGGAAGTGCATTCACCGTAATCACCGAAGGGGTGCTGGTTGCTGCACATCCATTGGTGCTTGTAGCTACAACTGTGTAAGAACCTGCTCCGTTAGCTGCATAAGTAGCATTGGTTGCTCCGCTGATATTTGCACCGCCAACTTGCCACTGGAATGTGTTACCAGTTGTAGGTGATGCACTTAAATTAACAGAAGAACCTTGGCAAATCGCCAATGGACCAGAAGCAGTTACAGCAATTTGTGGCAATGCTAAGATGTTCACATTGGCAGCAGTAGATGTTGAAGAGCAATTGCTTCCTTGAGAAACGATAACCGTGTAGTTACCAGCGATGGACGCTGAGTAGCTAGCGTTGGTTGCGCCTCCAATTTGCGTTCCATTGAGTAACCATTGGTACGATAAGCCAGCTCCAGCATTTGCGTTCAAAGTAACGGTGTTTCCTTGACAAACTGTTGTGCTTCCATTGGCTGTAATTGTTGCAGTTGGTGGAGGGTTTACAGTAACAGTGATTGCGTTACTTGAAGCTAAGCATCCGTCGCCGATAACATTCACAGTATAAGAACCAGAAGCAGTGGCATTGTATGAAGCCGAATTGGCTCCTGAGATTTGCGCACCACTATTAAACCACTGGTAAATTGCTCCCGCAACTGGAGTTGCCGACAAAGTAACACTACCGCCAGTACAGAAAGTAGTTTGACCTTGAGCTGTAGCAACAGCACTTGGAATTGGATTCACAACAACATCGATTGTATTCGAGGTAGATGCACAAGCAGCTGTTGTTACAAGAATGTTGAATGAGCCACTTGCAGTTGCAGTGTAAGAAGTAGTCGTAGCCCCGTTAACAGGAACACCATTGTTTAACCATTGGTAGGTAGCTCCAGTTACTGATGCTGCAGAAAGAACCACATTTCCACCTTGACAGAATGTTGTACTAGATCCTGAAGTAATTGAAGCAGTTGGACCAGGAACTACGTTGATAGTAATCGAATTTGAAGTAGTAGAGCAGTTTGCACCTGCTGAAACAACAGCAGTATAAGCACCTGCTAGTGTTGCTGCTAATGTGCTTTCTGTGGCTCCTGCAATGTCAACATTGTTACGTTTCCATTGGATGGTTGTACCTGCTTGAGATGCTACCGAAAGAATGATGTTACTTCCTTGACAAATGGTAGTACTTCCAGCAGCTGTTAACACTGCAGTTGGAGCGCTGATTACGTTTACATCAATTCCGTTTGAAGTACCAGTGCAGAAACCACCGGAAGTTCCAACCAAAGTGTATGTTCCGGTTTGAGTTGCTGAGTAATTTAGAGCAGTAGCACCACCAATGGCGATGTTATTGCGGAACCATTGCCAAGTAATTCCTGGCTGAGTTGGTGTACTTAAAACAACAGAACCACCAGTACAAATTGTAGTTGAAGTTGCTGCAGAAATTGAAACAATTGGTTGAGGAGTAACTTGAATGCCAATTGCATTTGATTCGGCAGTACAAGCAGAAGCATCAGAAATGACAACTGTGTAAGCGCCAGAGATAGTCGCGTCGAAGCTGTTTGCAGTTGCTCCTTGGATATTGTTTCCGTTTAATCGCCATTGGTAAGATAGGCCAGCTACAATAGGTGTTGAAAGATTTACTCCACCGTTTCCACAGATGTCGATACTTCCGTTTGCAGTAGCTACAGGTGCAGAAAGATTGCAGCCAACAGGATTACCAACAATACGAATGTAGAATGTACTGTTGGTAACAGTAGCATCAAAGTCGTGTACACGGATAAAGTACTGTTGACCAGGAGTTAATGCAGTAAACAATTGTGATTCTGTATCATAGTTTCCGGTGGTAATATTATTCACACACTGAACTGACGTTAGGTTTGCACAAGTTCCTGAATAAACTTGGAAAACTGTCGAGAAATCAAGATCTCCGCCAACTTCAATTTGACTTCCAAGTGGATTTTCTCCTGCTATGAATGAGAACCATACATCATCATTTGCATTACCAGCACAGCCAACTGCAGACTGTGTTGCAAGTGCTGTATTGAAATACTGATAAGTTGTTGGATTTGAAACGGCCACTGGAATCGCACCTGCACAGTTGTCGTTTACAGGAGCTGTCGGGTTGTTGATAATGCAAATGGTAAAGTCTTGCGGCCCAATAGCTGCTCCACGGTAATCATAAACTCTAACATAGTAAGTTGTACCAACAGTTAATCCAGTAGCTGTTAAGTTTTCATCAAAACCTTCGATGTAGAAATCAGAACAGCCTCTTGATGTCAAGCTTGCGCATGAACCTGAAAAATACTGAATTACTGGATCGCTAAGGTTTACGCTACCCACGCGGATGGTGGCCGATGTGCTCTGCGCAACGAATTTGAACCATACATCTTGGTCGACAACTCCACCTGGAGAACATGAAGAAGTTGGAAGAGATCCTGTCGCATTGGCTGTTGAAAATGCTGTTGAATTGCAAGTGGTTGAAGGTGTAATTGTAACTGCACCCGCACATTCGTCGTTGTCTGGAATAAATACTGAGGCATCCCACCAAGCACAAATGGTGAAGGTTGGGTTTGCAGGAGGTGCAGTTGGGAAATCATAAATACGTACCCAGATCGATTCTCCGGCAGTTATGCCATTTACAATGAATACTTCTGGTTCACCAGCAAGCGCATTGTCGACACATCCAAAGCTTACTAACCCGCTACAATCGCCTGATGAAGAAACGAACAACTCAGCCACGATTCCCAAAGATGCAAAATCAGGCGTGATTTCAACAATCATTGAAGTATCGGAAGAAATGAGTTGGTACCAAACGTCTTCTGTATTGGTTCCTCCACAATTGCTCGCAGGGAGTGATGCAGAAGCTCCGTCCATAGTTCCTACGAATGGAGTACAAGACGAACCTGCAAAGATTAAGGTTGAGTTGTTGCACTCATCATTTACCGGTCCTGTTGGCGCTGCTCCGTTCACATCAAATACACAGATGTTGTAATCTAAATTTGTAGCAGTGTTAAACCCAGCATCGTACAAGCGAATGTAAAAACGATCGCCTGGAGCTGTAGGAGTGATTTGAACTGCTTCAAGTTGGCCAGCCGCAGCGAAATCTCCGCATCCTAGGTTAAGCAAAGCTGCACAATCTGTTCCTTCGTAGATTTCATACACTGCATCGGTAAAGCCAAGTGGATCAATATTGAAGAATACAGTATCACTGATTGAAGCGAAAGTGTACCAAACGTCAGTTACAGGGCTTGTAATACAATCGAAACCTTGTGAAGCACCTAAAGTATAATCACCATAATTGCCAAGAACTGGGTTTGTACATGTTGTTGTAGTTTGAATGTTTATGGCATTCAAGCAATCGTCGCCAGGAATTGTTTGTTCAACTGAATAAAAAGTACAAACTGTGAAATTTGGATTAATTGCTGCAGAAAAATTCACATCGTAAACACGAACATAAATTGTTGTTCCAACTGGAATAATACCAGGGCTAGCGAAAAAGCCTTCAGTAAAGCCATCTCCACCATTGTTTACGCAAAGAAGAGATTGAATATTGCTACAATCTGTTCCCGCAAACACTTCTATAAC
The DNA here is from genome assembly GCA_945883545.1 of Chitinophaga pinensis. GTDB lineage: Bacteria > Bacteroidota > Bacteroidia > M30B66 > M30B66 > CAMCXT01. The sequence goes on from CAMCXT010000062.1 coordinate 10,761, forward strand.
TGGGTCGAAGCCTGTTCCTGAAGGAGCAACTTCAAAATTGAGTGTAGAGGTTGTATTGTTTACGGTAAATGTATACCAAACATCATCAGTGTTTGTGCCTGTGCAAATAGTCGCAGGCAAGGAGCCAGTTGCGTTTAACAATGTTCCATTTGAAGGAACACAAAAATCATTAACGTTTAAGGTTGTTGCAGCAAAACAGTCGTTGTTAATTGGGCCAGTAGCGCCAACACGGCGATAAACGAGTGTTGAGCTAGTTGAATTTGTTGCACAATTGTATTGATTCACCTGAACATATACAACGCCCGTGAAAGTGGCAGTCCAAGTAATTTTTGCATCGTCTCCGCATGCATCGTCGCTGTAAGCGATTGCATTCGCCGTGTTGAAAGATGCAAAAAGAGACAATTGAGAATCGTAATCAGCTAGGCCGCCATCGGCAGCACAAAGCGACCATTCGTAGGTTTGACCTGCCGTTACATTGTAGCGAGAATGTTCTCCTGCGAAAATGTTCGTAGCCGCTGCAGTAAAAATATTCGAAGAAGGTGTGAAAATTTCACCAGGATATTGGGATTGATCGCCCGCGTATGCACATGATTCCACCACAGCAGCAGCAGCCAAACGATAAACTAAGGTCGAGTTCGTTTGATTTATTGTACAGTTGTATTGGTTTACTTGAACATAAACCTGACCAGAGTATGTGGCAACCCAAGTGATTTTTGCATCATCACCACAGTCGTCGTCACTGTAAGCAATTGCAAAGGAGGTGTTAACTGGATCAAACAAAGAAAGCTGAGAATCGTAACTCGCAGCACCGCCGTCTGCAGCACAAAGCGACCATTCGTAGGTGTTTCCTTGAACAACATTGTAAATTGAATACTCGCCACCGTAAATATTGGCAGCTGCAGCTGTAAATGTTGCTAATGTTGGAGTAAATGGGGTGTCAGGAAACAGATTGTCGCTAAAGACACACTGCGCCCCTGCAGAATTCAGCCCTGAGAGTAGAAGCATGAATCCTAAAGTGAGTAATCGTAAATTGTTTTTCATGAAGAAAGCTTAGTTTAGCCCGCGAAAGTAAGAAAAACTCTTGCTCGTAAACAATTCACGCTCTTAATTGTATGCCAACTCTACTCGTAGAAATGCATCTCATTCATGTACTTCCAAGCCTTATCAGGCATCAAAAATCTAATATCCTTCTTTAGTGCTACAGATTGTCGAATAAAAGTTGCAGAAATTTCCATCATTGGAACCCCTTCAACCCATGTAATTTTTTCATGATTTCTCAACTCTCCACCATCATAACCTGGTCGCGGATAAACATACAATTGGTGTCGATTCAAGATGACTTCTGGGTTTTTCCACTTGTGGAAGGTTTCCAATGTATCGCTTCCAAGTAGCAACGAAAATGTATGTTGAGGGTATTTTTCCTCGAGATATGCTAAGGTATGTGATGTAAAAGATGGCTTCGGCAAGTGAAATTCAACATCCGATGCCCGTAAATACGGATAATCCTCTATCGCCGCTTGAACCATGGCCAATCGATGGTGCTCTTTGAGGAGTGATTTTTTTTCCTTCAATGGGTTCTGCGGACTAACTACCATCCACACCTGATCCAAATCGGTGAATTGTGCTAAATATCCAGCAATTGCCAAATGACCGATGTGAACCGGATTGAAGGATCCGAAATACAAACCGATACGCATCCTTATGATTCTAGGAACTCAGTAACAATATTGAACGCGTCTTTCTTCGCCTGATCCAATACATCATTCATCAGAATTTTGTCGGCATGGCGGGCATATTCCATTTCTCGACGTGCCTTACTTACTCGAACATCGTAATCTTTTTCGGTTTCAGTGGCACGTTTGAGTAAGCGTTCTTTGAGCACGTCCAATGAAGGTGGTTGCACAAAAACCAACATCGCACGCGTTCCAAAATGCCGCTTGATGCTCAATCCTCCTTCAACATCTACATCGAAAATCACGTGGTTGCCTCGGTTCCAAATTCGATCTATCTCGTTTTTCAAGGTGCCGTAAAAGGTGCCAGGATACACTTCTTCCCATTCTAGAAAGGCACCGTCGGCAATGTAATTGGTGAATTCGTCGGTATTGATGAAGTAATAATCTATACCGTTTACCTCCGTGGGGCGCTGCTTTCTGTTGGTTGCAGATACTGAAAATTCAATCCCAGGAATATTTTCAAGGATGTGCCTAACGATGGTGGTTTTACCAGCGCCACTTGGTGCACAAACGATGATCAGTTTTCCGCTCACAATACGTTATTGAGTTGTTCTTTAATTTTTTCTAGCTCGTCTTTCATCAACACAACCAATTTTTGCATTCCAGCATGGTTGGCTTTCGATCCAATGGTATTGATTTCTCTGCCCATTTCTTGTGCAATGAATCCGAGTTTTCTACCCGTACTTTCTTGTTGATTTATTGTTTCTCTGAAATACTGGCAATGCGTGCGAAGCCTTTGCTTTTCCTCGTTAATGTCCAGTTTTTCGATATAGTAAATCATTTCTTCCTCGAAACGATTTGCATCGGCATTTATTTTTAAATCAGAAATCTTTTGATTCAAGCGCTCACGCATCAAAACCATTCGCTCAGCATCGAGAGCCCCGGTTTCTTCCAAACGTGCTTCGATGTTCCCAACGCGCTCAAGCAATTCCTTGCCTAATCCTGATCCTTCATCGGTTCTGAAACTATCGGTAGCTTGCAATGCGGATTTCAAAACACCCATTACTTGCAACCATTCTTCATCGGTGAGCACTTCTTCTTGTTCTGCCATCACATCAGGCATCTGAAGTACTCGACCCAACAAATCGGCCGACTGAACATCAAGTTCTTGTGCAAGTTGCTGCAATTCCTTGAAGCGGGCTTTTGCCAACTCGTGGTTGATGGCTGAAGTTCCAGTTGCACCGACCATTCGATACGATAAAAACACATCAACCTTGCCTCGTTCTAATATTTTCCCGATTTCTTGTCGGATTTCGCCTTCCTTTTCTCGGAATGCAGATGGAATCTTCAAGCTCAAATCAAATTGCTTGCTGTTGAGCGCGCGAATATCCACCACAATGGTCTTCATGCCCAAAGCGAGCTGACTCTTCCCGAAACCGGTCATTGATTTTATCATCGCCCCAAAAGTAGAAAAAGCACTCAAACCTCAGAAGTATTTCTGCACTTTGATTCACAGGCATTTACACGAAATGTGACATGCATCGCATCATGCAACACAGAAACCACTCAACTTTGCAGCATGAATTTTAACCAATTCCCGATCGTTAGGACATTTAGCTACGCTGAATATTTTGCATTCTGTGAGAACTTAGTAGTCGAAAATTCCAATTCAGGCCCAAAACAAACCGAGGCATTAACAAATTTCACCAAACTCAATGTATCGCGGATGAAGCGGGTGTACAAAACTGTTCAACCTGAGGCTTCTAGAGTTGAATCCCTCCGGGGAAAATTAGTCTCGCGTTGGGTTGTGATTACCGAATCCTGGTGCGGCGATGCAGCTCAATCATTGCCCGCATTAGCTCGTTTGGCGGAAGCAATTCCGGAAGTTAAATTCGACATTGTACTCCGTGATGAAAATCCAGAACTCATTGATGCATTTCTCACCAATGGAGGAAGATCAATTCCAAAAGCACTTTTTATGGATGCAAACGGGGAAATCCTTCACCATTGGGGGCCAAGACCACAAGTTCTCCAAGAGGCATTCCTTGCAGAGCACAATGCAGGAATACCACACGAACAATCGGTTTTAATGATGCAGGATTGGTACAACAACGACAAAGGAGCAAACGTAGCGCAAGAAATCCTCGCGCTGATCGGTTAATCTTTTAAAATCGTGAGTCCGTTTAACAAGGATTCCATTTTGGGCTTCAAGGCTTCAGATGATTTTGTTGTGGTGAAACACAAGAACTGAATAGATCCCTGAGGACCTGAAAAATAGTAGTTCATGTAGTAAATGTCGATTGATTGCAACTTGCCTGTCATTTCTAAGGCTACAACATCGTATCCATTTACATTACGGATTTCCTTTGAAATAATCTGAATATCAGTTGCGACTTTTCTCGCTTGAATGATTGCTACGTCTGCTAGAGTAAGCGAACTGGCTTCCATAGCTTCATAAATCAACATTCCATAGGCATCCATTTCGGTCGATTTGAATGCAATTTCAGCCAGTGGATTGAGGTTTTTCGGATTTGTTCTTTCCCAAGATTTATCATTGTACCAAACCTGATATCCTTTGGAAATGCCCTTGTAGCTTTCCTTGTTAGCCTTGGGTGTAGAATATTTATCTGGATTTACAGGTAAAACCTCATCTGCAAGATCAGCCTCGCGGAGGTAATCCCAAGTGCCATCAGATTTTAGCAATACGGAATCTCCATCGGAAGTTGTAGCAAGGATTTGTGCATCTAAAGCACAT
>CAMCXT010000063.1 GCA_945883545.1 Chitinophaga pinensis
GCAATTTCGCAACAACACACGATTCAAAATTTCGGTACGATTGACTGGGTAGGAAACGGGAACATCGATTTCCCAGGAGACGAAACAAATGCTTCCATTACCAATTTTAACAACTTCAACTTTTCAAGTACCGGATCATTTATTTCTACTACAGGCACACTTGGGGCACTTACTATCAATACCGTTGCTCCAGGTGTAATTACAAAATCGACTGGCTCAACGGAAATCCATCCACGGGTCAGGTTCTATAACGAAGAAGGATCTCAGGTTACTGTTTCCAGTGGTGCACTTGATGTTAGATCAACTGACACTCGCTTTTTCGGTAACATTCAAGTTAGCAATACAGGATCGCTTATTGGCGATCAGCCAATTGTTTTTAGAGGTCCGGTTTTCAGCAACTCAGGTTTGGTAAATTTCCCAGATGTTACTTTCGAGGGAGAAATTCAACAGATCATCAACGGGTTAGACGGCGGAGCATTCAACAACCTATCTATCAATAACCCATCTGATGTTCAGTTCGACACCGATTTTTTGGTAACCGAAAGTCTAGAATTTAACAATGGAAAACTTAGAACAATTGCCAATAAGGTCTCTACAACTATTTTCACAGAAATCATTGGTGGTTCTCAGAATAGCTATTTAATCGGAGCACTTGATCGTGGATTCGATATCAATTCTACCCAATTCTACCCAATTGGAAGTCCAAACGGTTTTGCGCCTCTAACCATACAAGCAAATTCTCCAAGCGAAGGCCTAGTTGTTATTGCAAGAGCGCTTCCAGGAGATCATCCAGATGCCGCAAATGCCCCTGTTGCAGCTTCAAAATCTGTAAACACCTTTTGGAATGTAATTACATCTGGAGGGTACGGAAGCTTAAACATTTCTTTTGGATATGAACCATTCTTGTTGGATGAAGGAGCGAATGAGACAGCTTTTAACGTTGGACAACTTAATGGAGAAGGTTGGCAAGCATTAGTGCCTTCTAACATTTCAGAAGGATTAATTACAGTTGAAAACATTACTTCACCGCAAGATTTTTTCATTGGCGAAGGCTTCTTTTCAAGTCAAGGTTCAGCGCTTAATTTCAGCGGACCAGACAACTACATTTTGGGCCCAGTAGAACTCATTCCAAACAACAACAATCCTTATACGGTTTCTGTTTGGGCACGTGCGAACGATGTTATCCCAGGCACCTCAGCAGACATCCTATCACAAGGAAGAGAGTTTTCGATTGGTTACAACACTTTAGGAAATTTCAGAATTGGTGATAGCTGGGAAACTGGAACTCCATTCCCAACCGATGGCTTGTGGCATAACTATACTGTTGTGCGTGGATTCAATAGTACCGCTCTTTTTATCGATGGAATTTTCGTTACATCTACCGATTACGCGATTCCTGCTCCAGGGCCTACAATCGGCGATGAAAATGCTGAATTTATCATTGGAGCAAAATGGCCTGGCCCAAGCATCGAGAATTGGCAAGGCGATATTGATGAAGTATTGGTTTACAATCGATTGCTTTGCGATGACGAAATTTTATCACGTCTTAATTGTGAGCAGTCTTTTGGGCTTGTAGGTTTAATTGCTGCCTACAATTTCAATCAAGGTGAAGTACCGGGAGATAACTTCGGTGTCACAACCTTGCTTGATGCATCTGAAAACGGTAACAGTGCCACCTTGATCAATTTTACACTCACCGGTCCAAACTCTAACTGGATTGGCACAGGAGGCGTAGTTACAGGTCTGAGTTGTTCAGGCATTGAACCTGTTTTGGTGTATCGCGATGAGGATGGAGATGGTTTTGGGAATTTAAATAACAGTATGTTGTCGAATTCAATTTGTGCGACTCCATTTGGTTACACAAACAACAGTAATGATTGCAATGACGCTGATTTCTCAATAAACCCACTTGCGTTAGAAACCTGCGATGGAATTGACCAAAACTGCTCAGGTACAGAAGACGAAAACAATGCACTTGATTTTGATGGTGTAGATGACTTTGTAACAATTCCTGATTTCAATATTGGTACAAATCCATTTACCATTGAATTTTGGACGCGTCCAAATGCTCTTCCTGCACAAGAAGCATATCTTGTAGCAAACCGCTCAACAGAATTAGGCAGTGCAGGAAACTGGTACCGAATCAGTATTGACCCATCAGGTTATGTAGGTGTTGAATTTGGCTTGGCGGAACAATCTACCGGACTGTTCATGAACTCTATTAGCCAAGTTCAACCCAACAATTGGTATCATATTGCGCTAACTAGAAATGCCGAAAATATCATTAAACTCTATGTAAATGGTCTTGAAGAATCGACAGCTTCGGATGTTGCAAGAGACTTCATTTCCATTACAGGGAACGTTACACTAGGCGCTTGGCCTGAATATAACTTGAAATATTTCAATGGCGCAATTGATGAATTGAGGTATTGGAATACTGCGAGAACAAGAAATGAAATCCGCGCAAATCAAGTTGCCAATTTATCTGATGCTCCGAACTTGGTCGCAAACTTCACATTCAACCAAGGTATAGCGAATGGCGAAAATGCAGCAGTTACTACCTTAATCGAAAATAATTTTATCCAGTATGGCGTATTAAATAATTTCGCCTTGAGCAGCAATGTTGCAGGTTCGAACTGGATTGGATCATACAACACTATTATTTATGCGGATTTCGATGGTGATGGTTTTGGAGACCCTACAACCATGCTTGAAGTAAATTCGCCTTGCAACAAACCACAAAACTACATTTCATTTGGCGGCGATTGCAACGATGAGAACCCTAATGCCAATCCTGAGGCAACAGAAATCACCAACGGAATCGACGACAATTGCAATGGTCAAATTGATGAGAATGTAACCTGTAACGTTTCTCTCACAGGAGCAACCGGCGACAGTTTAATTGTTTGTCTTGAAACAAATGAAGTTACAGGTAATGTAGAACTTGTTGTTACTGGAGGAACTGCTCCTTACATCTTCAGTGGATCCGATACCCTCAATCTTACTGCAGGAGTTTACAATTACCAAGTAGTGGATGCCAATGGATGTGAAGCTTCTGCGAGTGTGGAAGTGATCGTTACCAACTGTATTATCCCATACTATCAACCACCAACCAACGATACCATCAGCAACCTGATTGGTTCTGAACTAACACAATTGTTCTTCTTCCCTGAAACATTTGCAGATTCTACAACTGCAAACGAGATTTTTGCCATCAGCGAAGTTGAAGGAGAGGTATTGATCGAAATCATTTCGAATGTTGGGCAAACCCAAACATTGTTCGCCTTGCTTCAAACGCCAGAATATGGCTTGAACAACATCATCGACAATGGCGATTCAACTTTGATTATTTCAGGTTTTTATCCGATTTCTAATTTGACCAAATTGGATTCATTGCCAGAATTGATCAACTACGTTCGACCATATTATTCGCCAATCAATGGTAATTTCCCTGCTACTGGATTAACCGCCACACAAGGAGATCTTGCCATCGGAGGTGTAAATGCCAAAAATGGTTGGCAGGTTTCTGGAGAAGGAGTTAAAGTGGGTGTTTTGTCAGACAGCTACAATACAAAATCAGGAAATCCAGCTTCATTAGACGTGACCAACGGAGATCTTCCAGGCATTAACAATCCAGACTATTCATTGCCAGTAAACGTAACGCTCGACTATCCTTACGGAAGAGCATCCGACGAAGGTCGCGCCATGCTGCAAATCGTGCATGATATTGCACCAAATGCTGAGCTTTACTTCAGAACTGGATTCATCTCCGCAGGAAACTTTGCAGAGGGAATCAAAGAATTAGCCGATTCTGGATGTGCTATTTTGGTTGACGATATTACTTATATCACAGAGCCATTCTTCCAAGATGGAGTGGTTTCTAAAGCTGTAGAAGCTGCGGCTGCTCAGGGTGTAAGTTACATTACTTCAGCAGGAAACTTTGGAAGCAGATCTTATGAGGCTGTTTTCAATCCAACAACTGCACCAGCAGGATATACTGGCGAAGCACATAATTTTGGCGGTGGAGACGTATATCAGAGCATTTCGCTCGAACAAGGCACATACACCATTGCAATGCAGTGGGAAGACGACTTCTACTCGCTTCAACAAGACAATGGTGCACAAAACGACCTTGACATTTATTTGGTGGATCAATTTGGAAACCGCTTGTTTGGTTTCAACAGAAATAACCTAACCGGCGATCCACTTGAAATTCTACCATTCGTAGTACGTTCGGATGTAAATGCCAATCTGATTGTAACGAGAAAATCAGGTACAGGGGATGTTCGTTTCAAGTACATCATCTTCAGAGGTAGCATAAAATTCAATGAATATGAGCAAGGTACTTCCACAGTTGTTGCACAAGCGAATGCTGCAAGCGCGATGTCGGTTGGTGCAGTATTGTACTCAAACACACCTGCTTATGGTGTAAACCCGCCAACTGTTGCAAGTTTCTCTTCACGAGGAGGCGTGTTGATCGACGGTGTTGATCGAAACAAACCTGATTTCTGCGGACCAAATGGTGTGAATACTACAGTAAATTTAGGTGGTGTGAATATCGATGGTGATGGATTCCCGAACTTCTTTGGAACCTCTGCTGCCGCTCCACACATTGCCGGTGCTGCTGCTTTGATTCAGGAAGCAAAACTGAAATTCCAAAATCAGAATATCACTGGAGCACAAATGAAAGCCTTGTTGAAAGACAATGCGATCGATATGGAAACACCGGGTTACGACAATGCAACCGGTGCAGGATTTATTCAAGTTGACGCAACTTTGAATAGCTTCTCGAATCCATTGCCTTCTATTGCTTCAATCGAGCTGCAAGACTCTTCGTTAACTCCTGGTGAGCAACCAATCAACGTGATCATTCATGGAAATAACTTTGACGAAGAGGCTGCTCTTATTTTCCAATACGACACATTGGATGTTCAGTTCTTAAGCGATTCACAGTTGGTTGCACAAATCCCTCAATTTGATGGAAATCCTCCACTGTTAGTGTTTAATCCTGCTTTAACCAACAGTGGTTTCGATGGAGGATTAAGTGACTCATTGTATTTCTTTGGAGATATCCCAAGAAATATTCGTGTTGTAGTGAATAGTGCAACCAAACTATTTGGGGAGATAATCCCTGCATATGAAGTTAGCATCACAGTCGACAATACACCGATTGATCAAACCAACTTAACACTCGACAGTTTAGGACTAACCGATTTAACTTTCACATCGTCGGCAACCAGTCAGTCGAATGTGGGCTTGTATTTCCGCCGTGCGGCTTCATCGGTTACTGATCTGAGCTTACCAAGTTCACAAGCCTTGGCCAATCGTTTCAATTATCAGTTTGTAGATGGCTTGCTGACGATCAACAGAATGCCACTTTTGGTAACACCAAAAGACACCTCCTTGGTTTATGGCGAATCGATTGATGGGAAAGCAATTCAATTCCAATATGTTTTTAATTCAGAAAATATTAGTCCTTCAACTTTAACCACATTCTTGGATTCTCTGAAAGCAACACATCAATCTACCATGTCGAAAACGGTGATTGTTGCGGAAGGTAAAACACTTGCTGAAGGAAGATCGCTTACTGCGGCTGATTTGGAGAGTTTAAGTTTCTTTACCAGCGGCAAAGTTGAAGCAAATGCGACTTCTGTTGGAAGTGGACGAAGAATTGTGAATGGAGTGGAATTCGATACTACAAGTTATGTATCGCTTGCCCCTGAAGCAATTTTTGATTTGGAAACGGATGAAGTAAACCTCACAATTTACAATGCACTTTCTGCAGGTAGTGGAAGACGAATCGTGAATGCGTCAACTTTAGGGTCAGGTAGAAGAATTGTTAACGCTCTAGCTGCTGGTTCAGGAAGAAGAATCGTGAATGGCGGAACCTTCGTGAATGGAACGCCTATCGTAAACGGATTGTCAACAGGAAGCGGCAGAAGGATTGTGAATTCTAATACTTTCAATGAAAATAGTAATGAAGGTGCTATTCTTTTACTCGATTCCTTGGATACAGTAGATGACAACGCTTCACCTGATTCAGTATCAGGTTATACATCCATGAACTTGATTACAGGTGTTTCTGTTGGGCAGTGGGTAATTGCTCCAGGCACATTGATATCCGACAACTTTGATATCTCATACGGCCTTGGGAAGCTTGATATTACTCCAATGCAGCTATTCGTTCGTGCTGAAGACAAAGTAAAAAGCTGCACCGACTCAACCATTGAATTCACTTCTGTAAAGGAGTTTTACCAATATGAATTTGTTGATTCTACAGTAGTAGCAAGTGGTCCAGACTTCACCATTTTGAACCAATCTGGCGCAGTGATGAGCATCGATTCACTTACTCCAGGAACTTATCAGATCGTTCCATCTAACTTGGTACAAATCGATAGCATCCCTAACTACATTACTGTGTATGAAACAGGTCAATTAATTGTTGAAGAAGGAGTTACTGCACAAGCAACTGCTGGCACAATCACTTGTTTTGGCAGAACAACCACAGTTGAAGTTACCGCAAGCGGAGGAACTGCTCCATACAGTGGAACAGGAACATTTACAGTATCAGCTGGAGATTACAACTTCACGGTAACAGATGCAATCGGGTGTTCATCTACTGTTTCAGGTAACATCACCCAACCAGCATCACTTCCTGCTCAACCTACAGGATTAGCTTGTTGGCAAAATGCGAATTTCAATGAGACGACTTGTTCTTGGGATGTAACTGGAACACAACCAGCTCAACCTACAGGTTTGGCTTGTTGGCAGAATGCGAACTTCAACACATCATCTTGTACTTGGGATGTAACCGGAACGCAACCAGCTCAACCTACAGGTTTGGCTTGTTGGCAAAATGCAGCATTCAATGATTCAACTTGTACTTGGGATGTAACTGGAACACAACCAGCTCAACCAACTCAATTGGCTTGCTGGCAAAATGCAGCATTCAACACTACTTCTTGTTCTTGGGATGTAACTGGAACACAACCAGCTCAACCAACTCAATTGGCTTGTTGGGAAAATGCATCTTTCGACACAGTTAACTGCGGATGGGTTATCACTGGAACGCAACCAACTCAACCTACAGGGGTGGCTTGTTGGCAATCTGCGAATTTTAACACATCAACTTGCTCTTGGGATGTAACCGGAACTCAACCAACTCAACCAACTCAATTGGCTTGTTGGGAAAATGCATCTTTCGACACAGTTAACTGCGGATGGGTTATCACTGGGACGCAACCAACTCAACCTACAGGATTGGCTTGTTGGCAATCTGCGAATTTTAACACATCAACTTGCTCATGGGATGTAACAGGAACTCAACCAGCACAACCTACTGGTCTGGCTTGTTGGCAATCTGCTGACTTCAACACATCAACTTGTTCTTGGGATGTAACAGGAACACAACCAGCACAACCTACTGGTTTGGCTTGTTGGCAGAATGCAACGTTCAATAATTCAACATGCGCTTGGGTTGTATCTGGAACGCAGCCAGTTCAACCTACAGGATTGGCTTGCTGGCAGACTGCAACCTTCAATAATTCAACATGCGCTTGGGTTGTAACTGGAACACAACCAGCTCAACCTACTGGGTTAGCTTGTTGGCAATCGGCTGACTTCAACACTACTTCTTGTTCTTGGGATGTAACCGGAACACAACCAGCTCAACCTACAGGGTTAGCTTGTTGGCAATCGGCTGACTTCAACACTACTTCTTGCTCTTGGGATGTAACAGGAACACAACCAGTACAACCTACTGGATTGGCTTGTTGGCAGAATGCAAACTTCGATACATCAACTTGCTCTTGGGATGTAACCGGAACACAACCAGCACAACCTACAGGTTTGGCTTGCTGGCAATCTATTAACTTCAACACTATTTCTTGTTCTTGGGATGTAACAGGAACACAACCAACACAACCTACTGGTTTGGCTTGTTGGCAAAATGCAAACTTCAATACATCAACTTGCTCTTGGGATGTAACAGGAACACAACCAGCTCAACCTACTGGATTGGCTTGTTGGCAATCTGCTGACTTCAACACTACTTCTTGTTCGTGGGAAGTAAGAGGAACGCAGCCAGCTCAACCTACAGGATTGGCTTGTTGGCAGAATGCAAACTTCAACACATCAACTTGCTCTTGGGATGTAACAGGAACACAACAAGCTCAACCTACTGGATTGGCATGTTGGCAGAATGCAAACTTCAACACATCAACTTGCTCTTGGGATGTAACCGGAACACAACCAGCTCAACCTACCAACTTGGCTTGCTGGGAAAATGCATCTTTCGACACAGTTAACTGCGGATGGGTAATCACTGGAACACAACCAGCTCAACCTACTGGGTTAGCTTGTTGGCAGAATGCAACGTTCAATAATTCAACATGCGCTTGGGTTGTATCTGGAACGCAGCCAGTTCAACCTACAGGATTGGCTTGCTGGCAGACTGCAACTTTCAATAATTCAACATGCGCTTGGGTTGTAACTGGAACACAGGCACCTGCAATCATTATCAATGTAACAACTTGCAATCCATTTACTTGGTCAATTAACAATCAAGTTTACAGTTTAACTGGCACTTATAATTTCACATTAAACTGCCAAGCTTATAGATTGAACTTGGTTGTTACCCCACCGGTAAACGTTACAGGAACAATTGCTGGCCCTACCAATACTTGTCCGCACCAAGGAACAACTGGAACCCTAGCGACCTATACCGTTCAAGCATCCAATGCAAGCAGTTTTGTTTGGACAATCCCATCAGGATCTACCAACATTACTGGTCAAGGAACTGCCTCTATCAGCTTCAGATTCCCATCAACATTCAATAGTGGTTCTGTAGGCGTAACAGTTGGCGGATGTGGAGCTTCGATTCAGAGAAGCATTACAGTTACGAAGACCGCTCCAACAAAGCCTGCAGCTATTTCTGGCCCTAGCAATGTATGTGCATTCAGAGGCACAAATACACAAGTAAACTATTCGATTGCACAAGTGGCGAATGCTTCATCTTACACTTGGACGATACCTTCGGGCATTACCTTGGTGAGCGGAACAGGAACAACCTCGATTCAGGTTTTGGTTGGATCGAGCTTCAGCGGTGGAACATTGAAAGTGAGAGCGAATTCTGCATGTGGAAACAGTTCAACCAGAGAATTATCGTTGAATACTTCACCCCCTTCAACCCCGGCTAGTATTGCTGGAACATCGAAAGCATGCCCAGGAAACGTGGTGGTTTACTCAGTTGCCTCAGTTAGCAATGCGACTTCATATTTGTGGTCTGTGCCAACGGGAACGACAATTACTTCAGGTGCTGGCACAAACACAATTTCTTTAAGTTTTGGCAACTCATTCAATGGTGGTACGTTGAGCGTTCGTGCGGTGAATGGCTGTGGACAAAGTTCAACCAGAAGTGTTACTCTCGGAAGAAACGTCCCTGCAACACCAGCATCTATTTCAGGCCCTGCAAGTAACTTGTGTGGAGGAGGCAGCTTCAACTATACCGTTTCGGCAGTTGCCGGAGCAACATCTTACATTTGGACAGTTCCAACAAGCTGCAGCATTACTGCTAACAATGGAACCAATATTACTGTTAGCTTCCCATCTAATTTCAGTAGTGGATCTATCACTGCCAAAGCAGTAAATAGCTGTGGATCAGGCACAGCCACAAGTCTAAGTTTAAGTCGCTTGCCTTCAACTCCTTCGTCCATTTCTGGACCTACAACTTTCTGCAGAAATCAGCAGAACGTGGTTTACACTACACCAATGGTTCAAGGACAGACTTACACATGGACAGTTCCAAGTGGAGCGGTGATCTCCAGCGGACAAGGCACAGCCTCTATTACAGTAAAGTTTGGAACCAGCAATGGAAATGTGACCGTTAAAGCTTCGAACAGTTGTGGAATCTCAAGCACGCGCAGTTTAGCAGTTTGCGCAGTATCTTGCAGAATGGGCCAAGAAGTTCCAGATGGATCAGAACCAATTGAATTGGTAAATGAAATGGAACCTATTGTTTATCCTAATCCAGGAAACGGTCAATTTACGATTGGTGGAATCACTCAAAAATCTGTGATTCAAGTATTTACTGCCACAGGTCAATTGATTAGAAACGTAGTAGTTCAAAGTGAAACTGAAACAATGCAATTCAATTTAGACAATGAAGCCAATGGCTTGTATTTGATTAGAATTGAAAATGCAGAAGGGCAAAGAGAATTGCGCTATGTAAAGCAATAGATAACAGTTCATTCTGTAAAGGCTCGGCAAGTTGTCGGGCCTTTATTTTACCTGGAAATTCAACAGTGTACAGATAGATGGAAACTCAATTCGAGAGGTCATCCAATTATTGAATATTCCAAATGAAAGCAATCGGTAATTCAAATTCTCCGATATTCGCAACCTAAGATTGATTTTGGAATGCGTTTTTCACGTTGGATATGCTTATTGTTAATGCTCTGGAATTGCTCGAATTCCTATGCAGCTGCAGCCGATAGTCTGATGAGGATTTTAAATCAGCGCATTCCAGATTCAACGCGAGTGAACGTATTAAACCAATTGGCAAGAGAGTATGTAAACGACAAACCTGATTCTTCGATCAGAATTGCGCTCTCAGCAAAAGAATTGGCAACAAAGATTGGTTTTAACCGAGGGCGAGCATTGGCGAACAAAAACATCGGGATGGGCCATTACCTAAAAGGAAAATACTTAGAAGCCTTATCTGCTTGGGATGAAGCGTTGAAGATTTACACAAATATTGGAGATAAACGAGGGGTTGCCAATATGCTAAGTAATCAAGCGGCTATTTATTACAACCAAGGCGATGATGCAAAATCGTTGGAATTGGATTTAAAATCATTAAAAATCTCAGAAGAAATAAACGATACAAACAGAATTATTTCTTCGCTTAATAACATCGGAACTTTAAATTTAAATAAACCAAGTACATATAACAAAGCTCTGGATTACTTTCAAAAAGCTTATTTCTTATGCACGAAAACGAATAAAAAATATGAATTTGGTACATCTGCCGGTAACTTAGGAATAACTTATTTCAATCTAAAGAACGATGAAAAAGCATTGTTCTATTTAAATAAAGCATATGTAGCACTCGAAGGTACGCCAGAGTTAATATGGACTATGAATTACATCGGGAAAGTGTATGCAAGGAGGAAAGAGTTCAACAAGGCGTTGATAATGCACAAAAAAGCCTTTGAGTATGCTAAGAATTTGGACACGAAACTTGATATGACTCAATCATTGTTGGCACTAGCTCAAACATATGCTGCCAATAATGAACATAGGCTAGCAATTAAATCATACAAAGATGCTTTGATGATTTCCGTTCCATTAAACTTCACATTTGAAAACAAGGAAATTTATGAAGGCCTAAAAAAATCATATTCGACAATAAACGACTTCAAAAATGCTTTTAAATATCAAGAGTTGTTTTCGTCTATCAAAGACACGATCTACAATGTAAATACTGATAAAAAACTTGGATTGCTTCAGTTCAATTTTGATTTGGAAAAAAAGGAATCGAAAATTAAACTCTTAACCAAAGACACAGAATTAAAGCAGAAAGAAATCAGTCGACAGAAAATAGTGCGCAATAGCTTTATTGGCGGATTTGTGATTGTACTTTTATTTGCAGGAGTTTTCTTCAAACAACGCAATAGAATTGGGAAAGAGAAAAAAAGAAGCGACGAATTATTGCTCAACATTTTACCAGCGGAAGTTGCTGAAGAATTAAAAGAAAAAGGAGAAGCAGAAGCTCGGTTAATGGAAGAAGTTACGGTACTGTTTACCGACTTTAAAGGCTTTACTGCTATGTCGGAAAAATTAAGTCCGAAAGATCTTGTAAGAGATATTCACGAATGTTTTTCTGCATTTGATAGAATCATGGAGAAATATGGGATTGAGAAAATTAAAACCATCGGTGATGCATATATGGCAGCAGGTGGTATTCCGGTAGAAGATCCTGATCAAGCAACAAATATCATCAAAGCGGCATTCGAAATTCGTCAGTTTATTGAAGAAGGAAAAGCCCGAAAAATTGCGAATGATTTACCTTTCTTCGAAATCCGTATTGGAATCCACACTGGCCCTGTTGTAGCTGGTATTGTAGGCATTAAGAAATTCGCTTATGATATTTGGGGCGATACAGTGAATACCGCTTCGAGAATGGAATCTTCTGGTGAACCAGGAAAAGTAAATATCAGCAGTACTACCTACGAAAAGGTAAAAGATCAATTCAATTGCACGCATCGAGGCCGCATTAGTGCCAAAGGAAAAGGTGAAATTGACATGTACTTTGTAGAGCCAATGGCATAGTATTGAAGAATTTCTAATTTCTATAAAATTAAATAATCACACCAAACCATTGCCACATAAGTACTAACGCCCATAGCAAGTAGGTTATCAAATTGTTAACTCTCAGAAATTATTGGGTGCTGATATATATTGTCAATATCATTACAGTTCAAAAACTGTTAAATGCCAGAAGTGACGATTAATGAGACTAGCAAATTCAGTCAATTGCAAGAATTCCACGACTCCGGAGTAAGCGCATTCTTTCGTGTTTTATCCAATAATTTAAACCAGCAGAATATGTTAGCCGACAATAAAGCTAACATCATGATATCGATTAATACAGTTGTACTTTCTCTTGTTATTGGTTCTTCTGCCAGAAATATTGAGTATTGGAACCAATTGTTCGTTCCGATGATTATGCTTGTATTAACATCGCTTTTAACGACTGTATTTGCTGTTTTGGCAACGCGCCCAAATTTTAAGAAAGGAAATTTTAGTCAGGATGATGTCAACAATAAAAAATCTACATTATTGTTTTTCGGCAATTTCACTAGCCTTTCGGCGCAAGAGTTTGAAAATTCGATGCTAACAATCCTGAAAGACGACGAATATCTTTATAGAAGTTTATTAGCCGATTTTTATGGGCAGGGAAATGTATTGAAAAGGAAATATATTTTACTTAAATATTCGTACACAATTTTTCTATTGGGCTTGGTTTGCACCACAATTATGTTTGGAGTTTATATGTATAAATAAAAGGAATTCCTCTACATATTTACTTTTATTTACATAATTCAATTACGATTTAATTAAAGTTTGTTTTAGTGGATAAACTAGAGCATCTTCTCAAGTTCAGAAAACAATGCTTCAATGAAATAAATCGATTAAATTAAAATATATAGTTAATTCAAACTATGTAAATGCCTCTCCAAATGTGAGCAGGTTATGATCAGGATCTAGAATTGAAAATTCTTTTTGCATCCAGGGTTTTAATTCCAAAGATCCATTGGGATGAATCGGAACTCCAGAATTTACAAATTGGAGATAAACATCATCGATGTTGCTTACACGAATATAAACTTGACCATAATTTTCAAGAATATTTAAGGTTTTATGTTCGAAAAAATGAATTTCGATTTGGTCTTTCTTTACAATTAAATACCCCTCAAAATCTTGGGCTCCAATATCTTCGAAGCCAAGTTTATTTGTGTAAAAATTACGCGTTGCGTTTTTATCGCGCATGGGTAATTTCGGAATAATCTGATCCAACATTTTCAAATTTTATTTATCAATCAAACATAGAATTAGTTTGATTTTAACGTTGTAAATATCATCATTCAAATACTTGCAATGCGTGATTCGATTATTGATTATTGATTAAAGCGAATATCTCTAAATCAATCCAACGACCGTCTTTAAATTCGCATTCTTTCATGGTTCCTTCATAATTAAAACCAAATTGCTCAACAGTTTTTCTGGAAGCAATATTTTCAGATTCTATCATCGCAACAATTCGATGCAATTTTAATTCTTGAACCGCAAAATTGCATGCAACAGGTAATGTATTTTTAATAATCCCTTTTCCCCAATATTGCGGCAATAACCAATAGCCAATTTCTGCATTGCGGTGAATTAAATTCCGGTTGTTGAATCCAATTGCACCGTAAAAAATATCGTTGTTTAATGAGCAAATTGCCCACCAAATTCCAGTTTCGTTTTGTTCAAGTTCACGATAGAATTTTAATTGCTCTTTTGTTTGCTCAAGTGTTGAAAAGCTAACTCCATAATATTTGATTACCTCAGGATTTGAAAGACCTAGAAATATATTTTCTAAATCAGCATTAACAATTTGACGCAACAAATAATTATCGGTTCGAATAATTGGAAAAGTCTTCAAAATGAATGTTTAAAAAGAATTTCAAATGCAAATAAATTAAAAATCAATTTGATTGAACAAAAATCTATCAAGTTAATTGCTATTTGTAATGTACAAATCACGTTTCAACGAATCGCCTTAGGGGTTGAGGCAAATACCCCGCAGGCACATGCAGCGAAGCGGAATGTACCGAGGAGTATAGCCGAAGACCCGCAAAAGGCCCTGAAAATAAGAAACTTAAAAGGATTCGATCAACATCGAAGCATTGATGGAAATGTGTAATTTTGCGCCCCTGTAAAAGCTATATTATGTCTGATCGTCGCGTGCGTGTTCGTTTTGCTCCTTCTCCAACCGGTTATTTGCATATAGGTGGGGTGAGAACGGC
>CAMCXT010000064.1 GCA_945883545.1 Chitinophaga pinensis
ACACAAATTTGGATGGCGAATTCGAATTGATAATTCCGGATTCTATGAATCGACAAACTAGTTATGAGCTCGTAATAACTTATGTTGGATTCGAAACTTTGCGTAAGCAATTTACAAGTGAAGAATTGATCGCAATTTCATCCTCTCCATTGAAACTAGAATTGAAGTTGGCTCAAGCCATAATCATCGGAATGGTCATTTACGATAGGCCGCCTTGGCACAAACGACTGAAGTGTCGAATTAAACGGTTGTTCAAAAGACGGAATCATGAAGCCAGTTCCTCTGAAAATTGAAGTTCCAAATCCATGTTTTGAACCATGGGATAAAATGCAATCAACTGATGGCGGGAAATACTGTGGATCGTGTGCAAACCATGTAACTGATTTTTCTGGCTTTACAAATCAAGAACTCATTAGATATTTTAAGAATAAAAATACTGAATCTTGTGGAAGGTTTCGTAAGGATCAACTACAACGAGAGCTATATCCTACGATCATTCAAAAAGGAACCTTAAAACCACGAAATTATTGGTTGGCTGGGATTTTAGGATTTACGGGATTAACGCTTCAAGGTCAAACTTCAGATAAAGCCCAACACGAAATCTGCCAGCAAATCAAACCGACACTTGTTTTTGAAGGCACTTCTAAGTATGCTATTGTAGGCACGCATTTTCATGGACAGGCTGTAAACGCTGAAAACCTTCCTTTATCATATGCTATTATAACCTATTTTAATGATCGTGCATCCAAAGGAATCATCGCCGATGCTCAAGGTCGTTTTACTATTAAACATGAATATACCAGCGATTCATTAATTACTTTAACCTTAACAGCAAATGCCCTTGATAATCAGCATATCAGTATGATTCAAGAGATGAAAACGCTTGAAATACGTTCAGATTATGATCAATATGATGAGAATCTATATACAGTTGGTAAATACCCTCATTCTCATCAAATAAGCAACCTCACTTCGTATCGAAGAAAAGGTCTTCGTGCATTTTTTTACAAGTTGTTTCACTTAAGAAAGTGGATTAAATACAAGCGTTCGTTGCGATCGGCTGAGTAACTCAAATTTAATTCAATTCCTAATTGTTGGTTTTTCATGGAAAATTCCATTCAACTGAACTTGGCGATAAGCACGATTTCATGTAGGTTTGAAAGCTAGAATCTATACACATGAAACTACTACAAGATAAGGTTGCCATCATTACAGGAGCTACACGTGGAATTGGACGTGGATTGGCATTAAGATTTGCTGAAGAAGGTGCTAATGTGGCATTTACCTATATGTCGTCGGAGCAAAAAGCACGTGAACTTGAAGCTGAACTTACAGCCTTAGGTGTTAAAGCAAAAGGATATCATTCGGATGCAGCAATTTATTCAGCTGCTGAAGCACTTGTAAATACTGTTGTTGCCGATTTTGGAGATCTTCACATTGTTGTAAACAACGCGGGAATTACCAAAGATGGCTTGTTGATGAGGATGAGTGAAGAGCAGTTTGATACAGTCATTCAAACGAATTTGAAATCTGTTTTCAATCTTACAAAAGCAGCCATTAAACCAATGCTGAAAAACCGTTTTGGCGTGTTCGTGAATATGAGTTCGGTTGTTGGTGGAAGTGGAAACGCTGGGCAAGCTAATTATGCTGCATCTAAGGCTGGAATTGAAGGTTTCACAAAGTCTGTTGCACAAGAACTTGGGTCTAGAAACATCCGCAGCAACGCGATCGCGCCAGGGTTCATTGAAACTGAAATGACTGCCGAGCTTTCTGAAGAAGTTCGTAAACAATGGGCTGATGGTATTCCTCTTAAACGCGGTGGATCACCTTTAGATGTTGCGAACGTAGCTGTTTTTCTTGCTTCTGAAATGTCGGCTTACGTGAACGGACAAGTGATTAATGTTTGTGGTGGAATGCGCATGTAATTGCCATACCTTGTTCCAACAATTTTCGTTTTACCGGTTAAATATCTGATAATCCTGCTTTGAGTTTCGAATTTGTTTTTCAGTACCCGGTTTGGTTCATCCTGCTATGCTTTGGCCTAGGTTTTATCTATGCATTTCTGCTCTACAGAAAAGGAAAGGCATTAGCAGAGAGCGGTAAATGGCTCGTTAGGATTCTATTTGGTCTCCGTTTTTTTAGTGTATCGTTTTTGGCTTTTCTGCTTTTTTCTCCCTTGTTGCGGTTTGTAACAAGAACAGTTGAAAAGCCTGTTATTGTTATTCTGCAAGACAATTCAGCGTCGTTAGTGAATGGAAAAGATTCAGAGTTTTACAAGAAAAATTGGCCCACCGAACTTCAAAAATTGGAGGAAAGTCTTTCTGAAAACTATGAGGTAAAAAAGTATAGCTTTTCCGATCGATTGTTGGATTCGTTTCAACTCAATTATTTAGGAAAAGAAACCGATATCGCTGCGGCATACAAGGAGATCAACAACCTTTATCTGAATCGAAATGTTGGTGCCGTAATCGTTGCCACCGACGGTATTTACAACAAAGGGATCAGTCCGCTGTATATTAGAAATGAACTCAAAGCCCCAGTTTACACCATTGCGCTTGGCGATACGGCGTTGAAACGTGATTTGCTTATACAACAAGTTAATCACAATCAATTAGCCTATTTGAATAACACTTTTCCTGTAGAAGTGAATATTGATGCCAGAAAACTTCCGGGAAAAACGAGTGTATTGCGCGTTGAGAAGAATGGGAAATTACTGGAAACCAGAAATATTTCGATCACCGGAAACAGCTTCCTCAAAAAAGAGGAATTTAGGTTTAAAGCTGATGAATCTGGCATCCAACGTTACCGAATCACTTTGAGTGCAGTGGATGGCGAATTCACACAAGCCAATAATGTGCGTGATTTCTTTATCGAAGTTCTAGATAGCCGTCAGAAAGTTTTGATTCTTGCTGATGCTCCTCATCCTGATATTGCGGCCATTCGTTTCTCTTTGCAGCAAAACGAAAATTACGAAGTAGAAGTGATGCTGGGATCAGCTTTCGCAGCTTCAACCAAGCCTTATAGTTTGGTGATTCTGCATCAATTGCCTTCTAGAAACAATCCAGCGACGAGAATTTTAAACGAAATACAAGCCAACAATACCCCAACTTGGTTCATTGCTGGGCAAAACACTGGCATTATCGCATTGAATCAAGCCCAAAGTATTCTGCAGTTTGGAAACAGCAGAGGTGGTTTCAACGATGCGCAACCGCGGCTAAACAAGGACTTCAGTTTATTTACGTTGAGTGAAGAATTGATGGCAACCACGTCTGGAATGGAGCCATTGCAGGTGATGAATTCAGCGATTAAGTCGCAGCCTCAGGCCACAGTTTTATTCAATCAACGAATTGGTTCTGTTGATACACAATTTCCTTTGTTGGCATTTAGTTCATCTATTGATAAAAAGCAGGCGGTATTAGCTGGTGAAGGAATTTGGAGATGGCGACTTCAATCATTCGCAGAAAAACAAGACCACAGTTTGTTTGATGATTTCTTGTCGAGAATCGTTCAATACCTATGTGTTCGAACAGAGCGAAGAAACTTGCGCATTGTAACTTCTAATAGCTTCGCAGAAAATGAATCGGTAACATTCGAAGCTGAAGTTTACAATGCTGCTTATGAGTTGGTGAATACGCCAGATGTATCGTTAACAATCACCAATGAAAGTGGGAAGAAATTCCCTTACACGTTCACTCGAACAACCAGTGCTTATCGATTGGATGCTGGATTGTTTGAAGCTGGTGAATACAAGTATGAGGCACTCACGAATATCGCAGGCAAGCAGTATCAAGCCGCTGGCAGATTTGTAGTTCGACCAGTTGTTGCAGAGTTAATTAATACCACTGCAGACCATAACATATTGAAGACTTGGGCTGAACGAAATCAAGGTGTTTCATTGTTGCCAGCACAATTGGCAACTTTGCCTGAATTGATTGGGAAGCGGGAAGATGTAAAGCCCGTTTCTCATAGCGAAACCAAGTTGGAAGAACTGATTCGAATCGAATGGATATTCTTCCTCCTTTTGGCTTTGTTAAGTGCCGAATGGTTTCTCAGAAGACGAAATGGTACTTACTGATAGCGAGTAAAATAACGCATTAGCTTAATCTGATGTGCTGAAATATTGATTGTTTTCTTCTGTCCTTCAGCTGAAAAGTACTCCAACACACCACTCACATATTCTGAATTAATCGGCTGTGAATCGGGTATTCTAACATCAAAACTGTAGCGAACAGTATCTACCACCGGTAAAGAAAGCCATAAGATGGTCGTTTTTCCTTCAATATCTTGAACAGTAGCGCGTTTGTCAAAACCATATGACTTTGCTTTCCAGTCGTTAGGCAGGTTTAACTTAACGCGAACTGGACCTGAAATTCCTCTTCTTACAATTTCAATATCCAAGCCTGCACTGTATCCAGGTCGTGCATGCTCAACTCCCGAAATTTTCACTTCAGGCTGACCAATCAAACCTTGATTGAGCCCCAAAACAGCCGCAGCAAGCCACAATGTTCTACTGATGCTGAAATACATAGGTTATGGCTTTTTGAATGATTGCAGGCGACATCCCAGGAGCATTGCCATCGAACAACTTGTTTGTCATTGTTTCAATTTCACTCAATGCAATTCTTCCATCCTTATTCAGATCGAAAACGACAAGGTCCTCAGGCATTTTCTCTGTTGCATATATTTCTGGTAATATCCATTCAGGATGGCTTTCTAGTATCTTTTCAAATTTCCGAAAGTTCTCTTCAGGTATGTATTTTCTAACCGGATAAGGCCTTGATTTCTTTGATGTTCTGCGAAGTACACGCACAAACATGGCAATTGAATCGTTGTAATGTTTCTGGGTTTCGTCTAAAGTAAAGGCACGGCCATCAGGATGAATTTGAAGATCAGTTTGGCTTTGAAGTTCCTTGTCTTGAAAATCCAACACACCATCTCCGTCCGTATCCGAAGGGCAACCGAACTTGTCTACAACAGCTCCAATTGGTGTTTTATAGCATTGATCTACCATGTCATTTACACCATCCTGATCTTCATCGGAATAAAGTAAAGTCTTAAAGTCTACATCCTTATTAATTACAGGATTTACAACAGGTACAATGGTTTTGGTGTTTTTTTGAGCGGTGTTTTTCTTGTGAAATGTTACTTGTAAACCAAGCTGGAAACTTTGAAAGTGATCCCAAGCAGCAGTTGAAGTATTTCTATCCATATTGTCGGACTGCAAAAGGGTGAATTGCCAGCCCGTATGAAATCTGAGGTGCTTCGAAACGATGTATTCCAATCCTAAGTTAACAGGGAAATAAACGGTTGATTGGTTAATCGCTAAGGCAGATTCGTAAACATAATCGCGTTGGACTTCCTTAGCGATAGCTTCATTAAAGTCTGATTCTGGGAGATTTCTGAATTTGCCGTCCGACCAACCGAAATAAACATTTTCGTTCATGTCTTTCAAATCGGAATAACTTGAAAACCATGTATATCCGATTCCAGATTGGATATAAGGGGAGAAGTTTGAATACTGAAATGGTTTGTAACGAAATTGCAAATCGACTGTAGAAAAGTCGGATTGGAAATTAAGCAACTCGAATCCTGAAAGTTTCGAAGCGGTAATTTTACCTTTGCCGGTGCTTAAAAATGCGTCGAAGTTTCGGTATTTAATTCCGGCCGACAATTCGGTGAATGGCGATGAAGATGAAATTCCACTTTGAATATAATCGCCTCGAAAAGTTAGGTAATGATGCTTGATTTCTCCGATTGGCCTAACTTTAAGATCACTCTGTTGTTGCCCAAACAATGGAGAACAACAAATAATTAAGAGAGAAAGTAGACTGTTTTTTTTCATTCCTAACACTTCGTAAAATTGCGTAAATTATTTTAACCTTTCACAACATAATCAAGGATCAAACTGTACCCATGAATCAGCCTATTTTGTTGTTGGATAATTTTGATTCTTTCACCTACAACCTATATCACTTGCTGTATTCTGTGAGTGGAACTAAGCCTGTGGTGATGCGCAACGATTTGCCCAATGCAAAAGTGGCTCTTGAATTTGAAACGGTTGTGCTATCTCCTGGTCCGGGCTTGCCTCAAGAAGCGGGCAAACTCATGGAAGTAATCGATTTGTGTTGGGGGAAAACGAAGATTCTTGGGGTTTGCCTAGGGCATCAAGCAATTGCTTTGCACTCTGGAGCTAAGTTGACTCAGTTAGAAAATGTTCACCATGGCGTTTCGCGAAAAGGAAAAGTGTTGAATTCCAATTCAATTTTTAAAGGTATTGAAGACAGTTTTGATGCAGGATCTTATCATTCTTGGACTGTCCAAAAGGATTCTTTGGATGATTCTTGGAGCATCCTTTCAGTGGATGATCAAGGAGAGATTTTGGCAATTGAGCACAAGAAATTACCGATAACTGGAATTCAGTTTCATCCCGAATCGGTATTAACATCTCAGGGTATTCTCATTATTGAAAACTGGCTTAAACATTAAGGTTCAGAAGATTTTCTGACCGATTTTCTATTGTTGGTAAGATAGGTGTTAAACCTAAAAAGTGCGCCGATCAATTCATCCTAAGAAAGTAACTTCGTAAATGGTAATTTGAACCAAGTATATACTTATGAATTTCAATACTATCAAACGTCACCTGCTTATATTCATCCTGATGCTGATGATTTCTCCTTCATGGGCGCAGGTAAATACCAATGAAATTGAATTTCGTGAAAAGAATTTCCCTGGTCGTGAAAAGGAATACAATTTGGCTTTTGATGCCTTCAAAAAGGGTGATGGTTTTTTCCTTCGTGGCCCGGCATATTTTGAGCAAGCCCTTGAGCAATATCTGAAAGCGCAGGAGTTCAATTCATTTAGTGCTGATTTGAATTATCAAATTGGTTTATGCTATTTGAATCTAGGGAAAGACCGACTAAAAGCCTTGCCATTTTTAGAAAGAGCAAGAATGCTCAGACAGCAAATGGGAACTGGTTTTATGTTCGATCTTGGGATTGCTTATCAGTATGGATTAGATTTCGAAAAAGCGATTAAAGTTTTCGAGGCATATATCGATTCGCTTGGTGCAAAGGCAACTCCACAGCAATTGGCTCGAACCGATAAAGCAATTCAGGAATGTGAATCGGGAATGGCCTTGGTTAAGGCGCCAGTTCGCGTGAAAATCGAAAACCTTGGACCAAACATCAATTCGAAATTTGCTGATTATGCTCCAGTCCTCACAGAAGATGAGAATAAAATCATGTTTACATCGCGTCGAGAAGGAACTACAGGTAACCTTGTTGATCCAACAGACTCGATGTACTTGGAGGATATATACCTTTCATACCGAGTAGATGGTGATTGGGCTCCTGCTAGGAATGTCGGGAAGCCGATCAATTCAACAGAGCATGATGGAACGATTAACCTATCCCCGGACGGGAAAAAATTATTGATTTACAGAACAGTAGGCGGCGGAGATGTTTTCGAATCGGTGCAAGAAGGGATCGAATGGAGCTCACCCAAAGGCATTCGAGAAATCAATTCCAAATGGTATGAAAACCATGCAGCTTATTCTATTGATGGAAAGACATTGTTCTTTATTTCGAACAGAACCGACTCTTCAGGAAATGGAGCAAAAGATATTTATCTGGCCGATGTTTCCGACAATGGGAAAATTAGCAATATCAGGAACGCTGGATCCGTGTTAAATACTCAATATGAGGAAGATGGCGTGTTTTGTCATCCTGATGGAAAGACAATTTATTTCAGTTCTCGTGGGCACAATACCATGGGTGGTTTCGATATTTTTAAAACAACTTATGAGAATGGAATTTTCTCTAAACCTTTGAATGTTGGATATCCAATTAATTCTCCAGAAGATGATGTATTCTTTGTTCTGTCGAAGGATGGTAAACGGGCTTATTTCTCCTCTTATCGAGATGAAGGATTTGGAGACAAAGATATTTATGTTATGAATTTTCTTACCGATGTTGAAGCACTTTCATCACTTCAATTTACGATTGCCGACACCAGTGCTGGTATGAATTTGCAAGCAACCATTGAGATTAAAGACCTTAGTACAGGACAAATTTTGGTGAAACGTGAAACTGAAAATGGAGAAACAATTGCCAATGTTCCAGCAGGAAAGTCATATCAGATAACTGTTACATCAAGTAAGCACCTCCCATATACAGAAGTGGTTGAACTTCCATACGATGCGGGAAGTCAGATAATTCAGCGCAAAGTAGAATTGTCGAGAGATTTCCAAACCACTGTGAAAGGAAATGTCAACGATTTAACCTCGAATGTTCCTTTGCCAAGTGAAGTAGAATTTCTAGAATTGGGATCACTAGAAACAGTGAAGTTCGCTGTGACAGATAAGGCAGGAAATTACGAAATCAATTTACCTCCAGGAAGAAGCTATCAGATTCGTGTTAAATCAATTGGCTACATAATGTCACTTGATACAGTTAACATTGGCCCTGAAATGAAAGGCAAAGAAATTTCCTTGAATTATGGTCTCAAGAAATTGAACCGCGATTTGATGTCTATTCTAAAAGGCCGTATTTATGATGCTGAAACTGGCGACACCTTGAATGCGCAAGTCACGATTACTGAATATGGTGGAATTCCTGTAATACTTTATCAAAAGCCAGGAACTTACGATTGTGTTGTTTTCAACGGTGCCATTTACAATATTACAGTGAATGCAGAAGGCTATTTGGTTCATACTGCGCAAGTCACAATTCCAGAAGGCTTAAACAAAGCAGAGGTTGTGCACAATGTGCCTTTGATCAAAGCTGAAAAAGGTGCTAAGATTGTTTTAAACAATATCTTTTTCGATTTTAATAAATCCACCTTGCGCCCTAATTCATATAAATCGTTGAATACACTTTTGTCAACAATGAAGCGCTATCCAAATATGGCAATAGAAATTTCTGGGCATACCGATAATGTTGGATCGATGTCTTTCAATCAGCGATTGTCTGACAACCGAGCGAGTGTTGTAAGGGATTTCTTGGTACGTAATGGAATAGAACCCAAGCGGGTAGGGGCATTTGGAAGGTCATATCGCCAACCTATTGCCAGTAATGATACTCCTCAAGGTAGACAGTTGAATAGAAGAACAGAAATTAAAATCCTAAAATTGGAGTAATTCTGCGCGACTGAATTGCGTATTTTTGCGGCCATTCAAATTTATGAGCCAGATCAGTGAAGAAATCGGTAAGCGCCGCACGTTTGCCATTATTTCCCATCCCGATGCCGGGAAAACAACACTTACAGAGAAATTACTTTTGTTTGGTGGTGCTATTCAAACGGCTGGTGCGGTAAAGTCGAATAAGATTAAAAATTCTGCAGCTTCCGATTTCATGGAAATTGAAAAGCAGCGTGGAATTTCGGTTGCTACCTCCGTAATGGCATTCAATTATTTGGATGTTCAAGTGAATTTGCTAGATACACCTGGCCATAAAGATTTTGCTGAAGATACTTATCGAACACTAACCGCTGTGGACAGTGTTATTTTGGTTATCGACTGTGTAAAGGGCGTTGAAGAGCAAACAGAAAAACTCATGGAGGTTTGTCGGATGCGCGATACTCCAGTGATTGTTTTCATCAATAAGCTTGACCGTGAAGGTCAAAATCCATTTGATCTGCTCGATGAACTTGAAAGCAAACTTAGCATCAAGGTTCGTCCGTTATCTTGGCCAATTAGCATCGGACAAACATTCAAAGGTGTTTACAATTTGTTCGATCAATCGTTGAATTTGTTTAATCCGAACAAAACGAAAATCGAGGAAGATATCGTTACAATTGGAAATTTAAATGATCCACAGCTTGACTCAACAGTAGGGAAGAAGGACGCGGATCAGCTTCGCCAAGATGTAGAATTGATTGAAGGTGTTTATGGTGATTTCGATGAGCAAAAATTCCGTGACGGCCAATTGGCGCCGGTTTTCTTTGGATCTGCCATTAATAATTTTGGTGTTCGGGAATTGCTTGATACGTTCATAAGGCTTGCACCTGCACCACGTCCAAGGGAAGCCGATAAGCGAATGGTGAATCCTGAAGAAGCAAAGTTTAGTGGTTTCGTATTTAAGATTCATGCCAATATTGATCCTCGTCACCGCGATAGAATTGCATTTTTAAGAGTGTGTTCTGGTAAATTCGAACGAAATAAATTCTTTCACCACGTTCGCCTAAATAAAGATTTCCGTTTCAGTAGTCCAGCGACATTCATGGCTCAGGAAAAGAACATCATCGAAGAGGCATGGCCAGGTGATGTGATTGGTTTGTATGATACAGGGAATTTTAAAATAGGTGATACACTAACAGAAGGAGAAATATTGACTTTCAAAGGTATCCCAAGCTTTTCTCCTGAAATCTTTAAGGAGGTTGTAAATGGCGATCCGCTCAAGTCGAAACAATTAGAAAAGGGCGTTCAACAGTTAACAGAGGAAGGCGTTGCTCAATTGTTTATACAGAACATGGGTAACAAGAAAATCATCGGAACTGTTGGAGAGCTTCAATTTGAAGTTATTCAGTACCGCTTGAAACATGAATATGGTGCATCATGTAATTTTCACCATATGAATGTATTCAAGGCATGTTGGATTACCTATGAGGATAAAACGGAATTCGAGAATTTCGTGAAATATCGATCTCACCAAGTTGCATATGATAAAGAAGGAAATCCGGTTTTCCTTGCTGAATCCTCTTGGATGTTGAATACATTAATTGCCGACTTCCCTAAATTAAAATTCCACTTTAACTCTGAATTTAAAACAGCATCAGTGTAAGTTGGTAAATACAGTTGATTTGGGATTTTAAGTCACAAATCCAGTTGGATTACTAGGAAGCTTATGTGCAAATGTGATTAGATTTTCGTAATACCTCCGGATACAATAAACTTCATCACATCTTCTGATGCGGCATCTAATGGAGTAATTAGTTCGTAGTCAACTATAAACAGGTTCCCTGAAAAGTTGTAGCTGTGTGGCATATATACAGCACACTTGCCTTCATTCATGCCGATGTGCGACAGATCCTTTTGGGTGATAAAACCAAGTTTATACATTCCGCCATCCTTTTGCACTTGAACGAGCACAGGTTTTGAAAATCTTTTTTCATTGCCCATGAAGGCCGACATTAAATCGCGGATCGAAGTGTATATGAATTTCACCAATGGGATGCGTTCCAAAGTTCGATCAAAGAATTGCAAGATTGGTGTTTGGATTAATAGCGTACCAATGAAACCGAGAAAGGCAGTTCCAAATAAAACGATGGCAATACTTATGAGGAAGTACTCTGTTGGAAACAACCCTTGGATGAATCTATAGCTTTGATAAACTACGTATACTGTTAATCCGATTGGAGTAATTAGCAAAAGCCCCTTGATGAAATAGTTGGTAAACCTTCGGAAGAGGAATTTGAGAAACTGCATTTAAGATTTTTTTACAAAGATATATTATTCATGATCTTGGGCAGAAGATTAATAGTCTACATTTTCGTGAAAGATCATTTTATTATGTAGAAATAATATCTTGGGAAATGACAAGATTGTTAAGAAATAAATTTGGAATTTGCTTCTTTTTTTTGTTGGGATATACCCATCATTTTCCCCTACCCAATTAGGAAGATATAGATTATTTCAATATCGGTCAAGATCAAAATGAAAACAAGAAATTAAATTATTCACTGGCTTGTTGATTCTAACAAAACCATTCCAGAAATAGCTTATTCATTGTTACTCAACTATATTTTCTTCCCAAAATATTTGTTTTAATTCACTATGATAATATGCCATTTTTTGATCAATAATTAATTGAAATACATAAGGTTCATCTGTTCTATTTATATCATCATAATTACAATCAAGAAGGACATTTAATTCTCGATCGAATAAACATTTTTTCTCTTGAATACTTAATAAATAAAAACCATTTAGTTCAGTAATCTCATCATATTTTGCTTCAAGAATAAGTTTACCTTCTTTGTTAATCATTCCAATTTTTCCATTCTTCTTCACTCTTGCTTTGCCATTTTGGAATGGAAATGCATTGTCATAAATAGGCTCAATAATTACTTTGCCAGTTTTATTTATATATCCCCATTTTTTCTTCTTTCTATATGGTGCTAATCCATTAGAGAAATAACCAGCTTGTTCCAAATTTGCAGGGATAACTAGTTTTCCTTTTTTGTCGATAAATCCAACTTCCCCTTTCCTTTCAATCCTTGCAAGTCCTTCTTGAAATCCTTCGATCCCAAATACTGGACCTGCACAAATATCTGCTTGTTTGATCACTTGATTGCCTTTAGAATCGATATAACCGCATTTTTTTTCACCTGAAACAAAGTACAGCCCTTCGCTGATGTTTGAAATTCTACTATACTTAGGATTTACAATAAATTTCCCGTCAGTGTTGATAAGGCCATATTTTTGTTCGATCATTACTTTTGCGATGCCATTGACAAACAAACCCACTTCTTCAAATTGTGCTGGAATTATTTCTTTGCCGGTAGTGTCTATAAATCCTGCTAATCCTTCCAAAGCAAATGCAGCTTTTCCTTCGGAGAATCCTTCTAGGTCATCGTATTTAATTTCGGTGATAGCATTTCCGAAGCGATCAATAACACCATATTTTTCCCCATTTTCCACTCTGTAGAAATTGCCGTAAGGACCAGAAATAGAATAATAAATTGGTTTCACAACCCATTCACCTCTAGGATTAATAATACCAGAAGCACTGTCAGTTTCAACAATGGCTAATCCATTTGCGAATGCTTCAGCTTCTTTAAATATTGGTAGTATGACCCGAAAACCATTTTTATTGATGAAGCCTTTTCTGCCATCCATTTGCACCAAGGCTAGGTTTTCAGAAAAGTATTCTGCATCGTTAAATTGGTAAGGGATCAAGACCTTGCCTGTACTATCAGCGAAGCCCCAGAGTTCATTTTCAACAACAGGATAAAGCTTGATTCTAGCCCTTTCAAAATCGCTTGATATTTTATCTTGGAAAGGAAATTCGGGAAATTGTATTTTGAAATTTGCGTAGCTCTCGGTGCGTTGGTCGGAAGTAAATTGAGCATAAAGTAATTCCCAGGCTTGAGGAGCATTAATATTGTTGGGGTACTTTTTAACAAACGAATACAACTCTTCTTCTGTACCTTGAATTACTTGGAGACGGTACAGGGCATTATCAATATCTGCAACGAATGCTGAAGCTGGGAATTTGATAAGAAAAGCCTCTAAGTCTGGAATTGAGTTTAACTTGATTACTTGTTCATAACGAACCCTGTCGAGTTTTTTTTCTGCTAATAATTTGAATTCAGAAGTTGGATATTGTTGAAGAAAAGTTTCATAATCAATCGCCTTACCACTTGATATGCAATTCACCAATGCAAAACTATCGCGCAGATGAATTGCTTTTGACGCCCATGGTGTGCCGGGAAATGATGAAAGATAAGTTTCATATCCCTCAGGCTGAGTCTTCTTTCCAGCTACTTTAAATGCTTCTGTGTAAATTGATGATTTTAAGTATTTTATTGAGCTGTCGCTTATCTGATACTTTAGGTATTTAAGCCTCTTCTTTTCTGAAACAATTTGAAATGCATTTTCAGAAAGCTGGATTCTTTTATATGCTGAATCTAGAGAATGAAAATGGTTTAGGTTGTCGAAATGTAATTGTGCTAAACCATAATTTGCAGCCGCAGGATCCTTTTTTAAACTAGAAATAAATAG
>CAMCXT010000065.1 GCA_945883545.1 Chitinophaga pinensis
ATGATTGCGCTACGATGTTTACGAACGGACAAAAGACAAGATCGCGTGCGCTGTTTGTTGTAGGCGGTGAGCGTTACTCTCTTTTATCGGCAAATGTTTGTACAAGCGCACCTCCAACACCTGGAAATGCATGCTCTGATACGTTGAGATTCCCATTGCAGGGAACTGAGGTTGTTTATGGTGATGCTAATCAAGGGTACATGGCTGGAACTAATGTATATCTAGATCGTGAAAAAGCTGAAAAATTCACAGCCGTTGCACCATATGTTCGTGTAAAAGGAGGCTTTTTTAAATTCGCAGTTGCCAATGCGAATGGAGTAGCAAACCACAATGTTACCTTCAAGCTTTACGACAACGATGGAGCTGGCGGCTTGCCAGGAACTGTTTTAGCAACTACCTCATTACCGCTAAGTACAATTTCGGCAAACGTAACTGCTGATGCTTATACTCAGGTAACTTTTGCAACACCTGTAACGGTATCAGGTGATTTCTATTTAAGTTATACTGTAAGCCCAGAAACTGCTGTAGAGATTTCATTATATACCAATACTATTGGTGATGTCACTGTAAATACAGCCTTTGAATTGTTTGATGACAATACATGGCATGCGTTTTCAGAGGCGCAGCCGGTAAGTTGGGGCGTTAGCGTTAATCAGACGATTTCGGCTTGGATGGAAACGATTCCTCCAACAGCTTCATTTAGTGTGAACGACAATACGATTTGCGCTGGTACAGCTGTAAACTATAGCTCAACAACGACTAACTCTACAGCTGTTCAATGGTCATTCCCGGGAGGTAGCCCATCAACAAGTACACAAGCGAATCCAACGGTAACTTACAATTCGGCTGGATCTTACAATGCAACTTTGATTGCTACGGGTAGTTGCGCCAATCAAACGGTGACGCAAGCTCAGAACAATTTCGTTACCGTAAGCGCTCAACCTGGTACTCCACAAATCACGAATAACAATGGCACATTAAGCCTTGGAAGTGTGAGTGGTTCGGTACAATGGTTTGTAAACAATGTGGCCATTAGCGGTGCGAATGGTGTAACACATTTCCCAACAGTAGTTGGAAATTATACTGCCACAGTAACCTTTAACGGCTGTTCTGCGACTTCAGCAGCTTTCCCTGTTTCATCTGTTGGAATTTTCAATGTTGGAACTCAACAAACTTTGATTTTCCCTAACCCTGCCAACGACTTTTTCATTATTCAGCCGGGCATCCAAACATTGTCGGAAACCTATACTGTAATCGTTACTGACCTAAGTGGAAAAGAAGTGATGAGAAAATCATTCAACAATGTAACTGCTGGAAGTTCAATTGAAATTCCAACTTCGAATTTGGCTGTGGGCATGTACCAATTGGTGATGATCAACAACAATGAAAAACAAGTAGCGAAGATTGCCGTTTCCAGATAATTAGGAACCTATTCTGCAACTACAAATGAAACTTCTCAATGCCCGGATTTTGCTCTCAATGCTCTTTCCGGGCATTTTGTTTTCAATAGAATCGGCTGCTTCGATTGGTGGTCAAGACACTACTTACATTCGCAAATTCACCGATCAACCACATATCACTTTTGAGTTTGCGAGGAGAAACCAAGAAATCAAGTTAATTAATCCTTTGAATCAAAATCAAACGGTTAATTACGAGCCGAATACCCGCGTGAATTTTATTACTTCGATAGATTACCGATGGTTGAGTTTGTCGTTTGGATTGTTTTCCTACGGAGCAGCTGAGTCGAAGAAAAAAGGCAACACCGATCAATTCAATTTGAAATTCAGTTTTAACGGAAAGCGGATTTGGAATACCAATTATATTCAAGCGTACCAAGGTTATTTTCAGAACAATCCGTTGGTTTCGAATCCCAATTGGAATCCTCAAACGGAGATTTATCCGCAGCGACCAGACATTTTCAATTTTACTTTTTTCAGCAACATCGCGTATTGCTTCAGGCCTGATCGGTTTTCCTATCGCGCAGCACTTTGGCAACTTGATCGACAGGAGAAAAGCGCAGGAAGCTTCATCACAGGATTATCGTACAGATTCAATTTGATCGATAGTGATTCATCGATCACCATGATTCCATTGAGTCTTTACAACGACTTTCAGCCCGACAACCGAGCAGTTTCAGTTCGTCAATCCACCTTTACATTCCATGGAGGATACATCCACACATTTGTTGCGAAGAAATCGTGGTTTTGCACGCTATATTTCCTCCCTGGTATTGCCTTTGAAAGTGGCTTTTACCGGCCTGATGATCTTCGTGTAAGGAATTTTAAATCAGCAACCACACTCGCAACAGAATTCAGGATCATCTTAGGATACAATGGATTGAAGTGGTTTGGTGGAATTTCAGGCCATTCGATTTCTTACTCAGGAAACCGTCAAGCCGATCTGTGGGTAGATAGCAATTTCGGATGGGTTCGATTGTTTGGAGGATACCGCTTCAATCGAGTTGATCGATCAAAAGGCCCCAAACTAATTAGATTTATTGGCTTGTAGCTTAGTAAGCGCGTTCGTTTACCTTATTGAAGAAGTTGATAAATGCTCTATTGACTACCTTGTTTCCGCCAGGTGTGGGATAGTTTCCTGAGAAATACCAATCGCCTGAATGGCCCGGACAAGCAACATGCAAATCTTCTAGACTTTGGTAAATGATCTGAACATCGGCATTAATTTCGGGTGGCGTGAGCAATTTCGAAATCATATCCGACACCTCATTTTCAGTAAAGGGTTCATAGATCCTTTGAACCACATTGCGCATTTCTTCTTTTGGAAGTCCATCTTGGGTGACACACTGCTCATGCACTTCATCCACTATATTTTCGGTTCCTCGTTGACGATGCAATTCGATTGCTGCTTGAAACGCAATGAAATCGCCCAGTTTTGCCATATCGATTCCGTAACAATCTGGGTAACGAATTTGTGGTGCCGATGAAATAATAATGATCTTTTTAGGACCTAGACGATCCAAGATTTTAAGGATACTTTGTTTGAGCGTTGTGCCTCGAACGATTGAGTCGTCGATGATAACCAATGTATCGACATTCTTTTTCACCACACCGTAAGTTACATCATACACGTGAGCCACCATTTCGTCGCGGTGAAGATCGTCGGTAATGAACGTGCGGATTTTAGCATCCTTAATAGCAATCTTCTCTGTACGGATTTTCTGGTTGAGGATCTGAGCAAGTTGCTCGTTGCTCATATGTCCGTTGAGTTCTAGAATCTGCCTTTGTTTCTGCTGATTTAGCCATTCGTTCATGCCATGGATCATTCCAAAAAATGCTGTTTCGGCAGTATTAGGAATGTAGGAAAAGACCGTATTCTCGATATCGTAGTTGATGGCTTCGAGAATCTTGGCACTCAGTTGTTTCCCGAGATTCTTACGTTCGGTATAGATATCTGCATCCGAGCCGCGCGAGAAATAAATTCGTTCAAATGAGCATGATGCCTTGAGTTTTGCTTCTCGAATTACTTCTTCAGAAACATGACCATCTTTTTTGATGATCAGTGCAGAACCGGGTGTGAGCTCATGAATTTCATCGATGGGCACATTGAAAGCTGTTTGTAACACAGGGCGTTCAGATGTTGCCACTACAAATTCATCGTTCTTCAGGTAAAAACAAGGGCGTATTCCGTTTGGATCGCGCATTACGAATGCATCACCGTGGCCGAGCATTCCAGTAATCACGTAACCACCATCGAATCGTTTTGAAGCTTGACGAAGAATTTCTGCCACATCCAAATCGCGGGCGATGAGGTGCGAAATTTCTGCGTTTGAATGGCCTTGACGTTTAAATTCTCTGAACAATCGCTCGTTTTCCATGTCGAGGAAGTGTCCAATTTTTTCGAGCACAGTAACTGTGTCGGCCATTTCTTTAGGATGCTGACCGAGTTCTACCAACTGTTCGAATTGCTCATCTACATTGGTGAGGTTGAAGTTCCCTGCAACAACGAGGTTACGGGTCATCCAATTATTCTGACGAAGGAAAGGGTGGCAATTCTCGATCGAGTTTTTTCCGAATGTCCCATAGCGAAGATGTCCCATTAAGAGTTCTCCGATGAACGGATGGTTCTTTTTTAGGTATTCGGTATCCTTGAATTTTTCGGGATTGTCGCGACGAATATCTTCGTAGTAGGAATTAAGTTTCTGAAAGATGTCTTTCAGTGGTTGGGAGTCGTTTGAGCGGTAACGACCGATGTAGCGGTGCCCAGGTTCAACATCGAATTTTATGCAGGCAACTCCAG
The DNA here is from genome assembly GCA_945883545.1 of Chitinophaga pinensis. Taxonomy (GTDB): domain Bacteria; phylum Bacteroidota; class Bacteroidia; order M30B66; family M30B66; genus CAMCXT01. Next base: position 4,258 of record CAMCXT010000065.1, read on the forward strand.
CGCCATCTTGACCACGATTGTGTTGTTTCTCCATCAGGAGATTGAGCTTGTTGAGGGCGTATCTAGCAGAGCCGTATTTTTGGCGGTAGTAGTCGAGAGGTTTGAGCAGGCGGATTAGAACAATGCCGCATTCGTGTTTGATTTGTTCGCTCATGGGATGGTTGGAGAGGAGCGCAAAGGTAAATAAACCAAGGTAAGAAATGTTGGAAAGACTTGATCAAAATTCACTTTGATTGCGCCAATTGTATATAAAAATTGGAAGTAGAAATATTTCAATCATCAAATTAACGCCTTAAAAAAAGCCGCTTCCGGTAACATTAATTCTACTTTTAAAAGATTACCCGATTTAACCGTTTATAGTCGTTTATAATCGGATAATACACGACTAATTGCTCTAGTGTGCTGTAATTTTGCCAATGGAGGGAGGCTAGCGGCCGGCCCCTGAAAATTTGAAAATTACCATTCAACCTGATGCTTAGTTGATGAAGATTCCGGGCCAGGGATTGTAACGGAAAGCCCGAAGCAATTGCAGCTTCGCGAAAATTGTGAGGACTTGAAGTGAAAAGCCCGGTTTAGGCCCCAAAAAAATTATGATTGCCTTCCAAGCCCAACCATTCTAGAGCAGTTCCACTGAGGAGACGCTTTTTTTCTGTATCAGAGAATGGCATCGATTTGATGAGTGTTCCAGGAACATCTTCGCCCAAAGGGAAAGGATAATCGGAGCCAAGAGACACGCGGTTTACACCTGCAAAATCGACCAAATAACGCAACGCGCGCTCGTCGTGTACTAACGAATCGAAAGTTAATCGGTGAAGATACTTTTCGGGAGAAATCGGATTGTCGATCGCAACCAAGTCGGGTCTGCAATCGAAACCATGCTTCAAACGGCCGAGTGTGAATGGAAACGAGCCGCCACCGTGGGCAAACGCCACACGTAAATTTGGCAATCGTTCGAAAACTCCACCAAAAATGAGTGATGCAATGGCGCGAGATGTTTCACCAGGCATACCTACCAACCATGGGAGCCAATATTTTTGCATGTCCTTCTCCCCCATCATTTCCCATGGGTGGATGAAAACAGCAGCGCCCAATTCCTGAGCTGCTTCAAAGATTTCGAAATACTCTGGCTCGCTCAAGTTCCGCTGATTCACATTTGACCCAATCTGAATTCCAGCCATTCCAAGCTCCTTCATACAGCGCTCTAACTCTTTGATCGCCAATTTTGGACTCTGCATGGGGATGGTTCCAAGACCGATGAAACGATCAGGATACTGCTTCACGATGCCTGCAATGTGGTCGTTCAAAAACTCGGAAACAGCCAGTGCATCTTCGGGTTTTGCCCAATAAGAAAACATCACAGGCACCGTACTAAGCACTTGCACATGCACACCATGGTGATTGCATTCTTTGATTCGAGCCTGTGGATCCCAACAATTGTCCTGCACCTCACGAAAGAAATGGTCATCACGCATCATACGTGCAAAACAAGGCTTGTGGTGCTCCAAATGAACGAAACCTCCATAACCAAAACGCTCCTTGAAATTCGGAATATTTTCAGGCAAAATGTGCGTGTGGATGTCGATGGTGAGCATGATAGACAATGAGTGATGAACGACTTAAGATGAACTATGTTTTTAATTCTCGCAACCTCGGACTTCAGTCCGAGGATAAAAAATGAACGATGAATATTCCATGCAACCTCAGAAATCAATCCGAGGACAAAAATCACAAAGGCTGAGGTGGCTGCATTACAGTCGCACACTGCTTACAGGTACGAAGATCTTCGTTCGAATAAAATGCATTCATTACTGGAGGAAGATTCTTCACGATATCTGCAACATGTAGTTGTTCTTCGTGAAGTTTATTGCCACAATTCTCACAGTACCAGAGGAATGCATCAAGGACTTTTTCGGAACGAACCAACTCGATAACCAAACCAACCGTATTGGCTGGACGTTGCGGCGAATGCGGAGTTTTTCCTGGCAGCATGAAGATATCACCTTCGTTGATTGGAATATCGACAGGCTTGCCATCTTCGATAATTTTGAGCACCATATCGCCTTCCAACTGGAAATAAAACTCTTCAGATTCGTTGTAATGGTAGTCTTTCCTGTTGTTCGGACCACCTACAACCATCACAATGATATCGTCGGCAGTTTTATACACCGATTGGTTACCCACCGGCGGTTTGAGAAGATGTCGGTTCTCGTCGATCCATTTCTTGAAATTAAAAGGTCGTTGGATGGGCATAAGCGTTAATTTTGCCGGCAATTTAGACAAAAACCCACATTGAAATGGAATTGAATCTCAAAGGAAAAACCGCGCTGGTTTGCGGCTCTACGCAAGGAATTGGAAGATCAAGTGCACAAGAATTGGCCAAATTGGGCGCTCGCATTGTGTTGATGGCAAGAGATTCAGAAAAACTTCAGGTGGAAAAGGCAGTTGTTGACCAATTGAATGGACTAGACAATGAGATCCTGGTTGCTGATTTTAGTCGGTGGGAAGAAGTGCAACAAGTTGTGCAAGTCTATATTGCTACAGGAAAGCATATCAATATTTTGGTGAACAACAATGGAGGACCAGCAGCCGGTCCCATTACGGAAGCAAAACCGGAAGCATTCTTGGCAGCATTTACTCAGCATTTGTTATGCAGTCAAGTGATCACACAAGCTGTTTTGCCAGGAATGATAAACTCAGGATATGGAAGAATCATCAACGTAATTTCTACATCGGTGAAAATGCCATTGCATGGATTGGGCGTTTCGAATACCATCCGCGCTGCAGTTGGAAATTGGTCTAAAACCTTGGCCAATGAATTAGGTAAACATGGAATTACTGTGAACAATGTACTCCCTGGAGCCACCATGACTGGTCGTTTGGAACAGATTATTAAAAACAAAGCTGAGAAATCAGGCAAATCGATTGCGGAGATAGAAGCAGAAATGTTGGCAGAAATCCCGATGAAACGTTTCGCGCGACCTGAAGAAATTGCTTGGGCTGTTTGTTATTTGGCGTCACCAGCGGCAGCTTACGTAAATGGGATTAATGTCCCTGTTGATGGAGGCAGAACAGGGAATTTGTAAAAAAATCAGGATTAAAAGTGCTAATTATTTGTTCAATTAAATTATGATTGAACTGAAGCTCTTTTCAACCGATCGTTTATTGCAATGCCCAATCCGTTCGGAGGAACTGATTCTGCTAAAATAATTTCACCTGCTAATTTATCGGCCTGTCGCAATACTGAAAATAAATTGGTTGCTGCTTCTGTGATGGATCGATTCGGACTCAATAAAATTTGTTTTTCGATGGGATAATCTTCAATCAATTGATCGAATAAAATCAATATTGGTGATTGCTTTCTATATTGATCCAGTGATGAACGAATATCGCACAATAGCAAAGGTTTCAATGGAGAATAATGACTTTTCAACATGCCTGGAGCACGCGGATCAGAACTTTGATTTATCCGCACATCTACCTCACCAATTACTGCTTTAATTTCATCTATCGATAAACCACCAAGTCGAAAAATTGTAGGACGACCATTCTCAAGTCCTACGATGGTGCTTTCAAGTCCCACGAAGGATGGCCCACCATCGAGCACATAAGGAATATCTTGGCCAAGCTGTTCGTTAACATGCTGTGCAGTGGTTGGACTCACATATCCGAATGGATTCGCACTGGGAGCTGCCAATGGAAATCCAGTAGCCTGAAGTAACTGCAATGTTAATGGGTGATTGGGGATCCTAAATGCCGCTTCAGACAAGCCAGAGCAAGCTAAATCCGGAATTTTCTCACTTCGTGGAAGCAGCAAAGTGAGCGGACCAGGCCAAAATGCATCAGCCAATTTCTTCAGCATGGGCGGAAAGTCTGTGATCAAAGGATCAAGAGCTTCCTGCGAATGAACATGCACAATTAGCGGATCAAAAAACGGCCTCTTTTTTACTCTGAAAATATCAGCTACACGATTTGCATCTAGGGCGTTACCAGCCAATCCGTAAACGGTCTCGGTAGGAATTCCGACAACGCCCGACAGGAGAAAATCTGCCGCTTTTTGAATATCGTTTCCGATTTCAGCCATAAGGCAAAAGTAAGGTTTTGATTGGTAAGGTTCCTACAGCCAAATTATACAGCTAGAAAATTGGAAATCGGTCAATGAATCACTAGATCTCACCTGCTACTTTCGCATATTTTTGAAAGTTTCGGAGGAAATATTATTTAAAGTTTCACCTGCTTTTTTTTGAAAATGTTTTAATTTCAAATTGAACAACAAAAGTGAAATTGTTTCCCTGATTGATGCTGAAATACTACTTTTGAAGTGATCATGCAGAAATTAATCTCTATCATTTTTTTGTTGTGTATTTCTCCAGGCATTTATTCCCAAACGAATTCGTCTGTTGGAAAACTGATTCATGAACGAAAATCCTCGATAGAAGCCCAATCCAAGGCACCAAAGTATTTACAAAAAGGGGATTTATTATCGCTTGATCCATTCACAATCGGTGCTTTGCTGTGTTTGCAAGCTTACAAATCTGCGCTCTCTTCCGACTTAGGATCTCAATGCCGATTTTCTCCTTCATGTTCAGCATTTAGTGCACAAATCATCAAGTATTGCGGAGTGTGGCCAGGCATTTTACTCACTGCTGATCGATTGATCAAATGCAATCCTGAAGCAGAATTTGATCATTGCGAACATTTAATAGATCGGGAAACCGGCATCATCAATGATGAAGTTACTGACTATTAACCTGTTTTTGATTGGAATTTGGATTCAAGTTTCCGCTTGTCCCGACAGCCTGCAACGTGCTTTTTTGAAACATCTCACACGACAAGAAATGTGGATTGAGCGTTTGGCTTACACAAGCCCAATGGCAAAAGACACTTGTGATTTATGGAAATTAGAACACGCTTTTTCGCTCAGCAAAATGAATCTAAATCAGCAAGCAGATTCGGTGTATCAATCGTGCACTAATCTTGCTGAATTTAGGAAACATCGAATTTATATTGCATTCAAATCTAGAAATATTACTTGGCTGAGTGCACAAACAGACTTACCCTCAAAAGCAACATATTGCCTGAAATTACTAAATAAGCAGGTTGATTCATTGTTTGATGACCGAGCCTATCATCGACTGAACAACCGCTATATTGAATGGGAAGAAGTAGACCGAAAATCGGTGTTTTTGGCTGGAGTTTTATCGATAGTTCCAGGCTTAGGAAAAGCATACGCTGGCTATCGACGACAAGCCATTATGAGCTTAATTGTAAATGCTGGTTTAGGTGCAATACTGATAGAAACCATAATTCAACACGGTAGCACCGACGCCTTATTTTATGCCGTGGCTGGATTGGCTGGAACCTTTTGGGCCGGCTCCATTTATGGCACTGTTGCTTCACTTCAAAAAGAAAAGAAAGACCGTTTAAATGCACTTTACATTGAGATTTCAGATCGTTTTCTGGCTGACTTTGCTCATTATCCCTTTCAAGGGAGCGTCTCAAACTGATAGCTTGAATCGGCGTCTGCTTCAAATTGAGCAGCAGTTATTCAATTTAAGCAATCTTCAGGGAGATACTGCAATTGATCTCATTCTCGAAAAAGCCCAAATTTTCGCGCTTCAAGGAAATTATAAGCGTGTAATCGACGAAACATCAAGAGTCAATGTAAAGACAATTCCATCCGACAAAATTTGTGCGTTTCGAAAGTTAAAATATGAAGCATTTATTCGAACCAATAAATCGTTTGAATTGATTGCTGAAATAAAAAATCAGACCGATTGCACTGCAGACACCTCTTTGATTTTACTCAGAGCCATGATTCTATTAGAACATGAACGGTTCGAAGATTTCGCAAAAGAAACTTCGAAACTAGACCTCAAAGCCAGTGAAGAATTCCTTCAATTACTAAAAAATCAAGAACCCGAAATAGAAAATTCGCGCAGATGGTTACCGGCTTGGCATTACCAAAACCGGAGTTATTTAAAAGGGACTACAACTTTGTTTTTACATGCGATCCCACCAGCAACTTTGGCTGCAGGTATTTTATTGTCAGTCCCTGTGAGTGGTGTTTTGATGGCCGGCTATTTAGGTTGGAGACTTTATGGAAGCAATAAAATTGCAATTGAGCAATCTGCCAATAAAAATAGCCGGCAAAAAGCAATCAATCTGCTGCTTGCCGGCTATTCAATTCTTGAACATTTGAATCAGACTACTGGATCTCAATCAACCCAACACGGTACTCACTTTTAGACGTTCCTGATCTTCCTCCAACCGAACAACAACCTTTTTTGGCTTTAAATGAATAAGAGACAAATCGATTGCTGCCAATTTTTCTGGCATTGTTGAAGGTCATTCTAAAATCACGTCCCTTATCGAAATCCATCAGATTGATTTTCTCGTATTCACCTTCCATATCCATAGAAATGAGTACAGGATTCATACTTGAAGCTTTAGAAACATCCATTTCACGTCCAAATTCGTTTGATTTGGAATTGTCGATATGGTCATTAAAAACCATGTTTAATTTATTGTTGTAGAATGTAGCATAAAAAGAGTTATACATACCTCCATCATTGGCAGAAACCTGTTGCTTTGGTATTACAGCCTGCCAAGTGATATCTCCACTGCTTTCCAAATTCATTACCAGGATATCATTGTTGTGGTAATAATAAGTAGTTGAAGTTGATCCGTTAGAGTTGGTATATGTAACTACTTGGATATACTCTTCTTCAAAAATCACCAAATTCCCGCCATCAGGCTTAGCAATAACTTGTTTAAGGTTGATGTTGGCGCGAAGTTCTTGGTTGCGTTTTTTGTTAGACTCACTGTTGTTCATTTTCTTAATCAACTCAGTAGAAAAATCTTCCAAGTTCTCAGCCGATACTTCACCCGTGCGGTAGTCAAGTTTGTAGAAAAACGTCCCCATCAAATCATCACCACTCTTTTCGTCTCCGTAAGTTCCAACACAATAAGCATTTTCATTTTCATCGAAACGCAAATTGATGTTACGGATGAATCTATTTTTCAGCTTTAACTCAAAGTCAACCAGCTCTCCTGCACTCACATTGAGATTGATCAACTTAAAGTAACTCGAAGGATCTCCTTTAGAACGCTCCTTTTTCGGAATGTCGATCTGCGTAAGCATCAACAATTGCTTGTCGGAAGTCAGATAATAATCTCTCACCGAGAAACTTTTGTTTTCATATGGCAATTCAATTTCTAAGTTGTTCTGTTCTTCCAAAGTAGAATTCCAAATTTTCAAGAAAAATTTATCCTTGGCGTCCTTTTCTAACTTAGGCTGACGAAACATATAAATCATGGTCGAGTCTTGAGAGAGGTCGAAATAATGCGACGACTGCCAGAATTTCTCTTCAAACTTATCCAACTGAGTCATCTCAGAAATTGGTGAACCTTCAAAGTCGAACATTTGCGCATTGTAAGTCTTGATTCTCTTGTCTTTCGTGTAATATACAATAACGATTTTATCCCTCATGATAAGGGTTTTCTCATAGTAAAGACCTTTGTTTTTCGATTTATCCTTGCGTTTCTTCAGGGTTTCCCAAGTAAAACTCTTAGCCTTACCGCCAATTTTCGCGCGTGAGCCTAATACAAGTTCTTTGTAGTTTTCAGCTACTACATTCTCTGTACTGTAAGAAGCTAAATAAGGAATTCCATCTTCTACAAGGACAGAAATCAAAGCACCATTTCGTTCTCCCAAAATGTAACCGCCATTATCAGGCGTTTTTTGATAGGTACCCCAAGTAAGATTAACTTGACCTTGAAGAAAAAGTGAGCTAAATAAAAGGGAGAAAAAGAAAATCTTGTTCATTCTTGAATATTTTTGCCAAATATACACCGCCCCATGAAAAAGTCAATTGTCGTTTTATTCCTATCAACAACCCTTTCAGCAAATTTATTTGCCCAGCCTGAGAAAATAAAGGCAAAAATTACCGAACGAACTGCAGAGCAAGTTGAAGCAGAAATTGAAGATGTTGACTCTTGGTTGAGCAATCAATTCTCTATCGACCCTGCATGGCTTACCCGAGGTAACATCGTTTTGGGCTACGAACGTGAACTTGGTGAGTATTTTTCGGCGAGAGCGCATGTTGGCGTTTCGTTCAAAGACTATTTAGATGGCGTTATTTTCAACGGAATTATTGACCAAGGTCTAGTCGTAAAATCAAGCATTCCAACACTAAGTTATGGTGGAGAAGTTCGTTACTATGCATTAGAAACAGGCAGTTTCCGGAATTTCTTCACCGGACTTGGTATTTACAGAAGAAATTACAATTACACAGGCTATTTCGAAGATCCTTTTGCATCCTTAAACCCCGGACCAATAACTAAACCAACAAACCGAGAGTTCAAAACTTCGGCAACCGATGTATACCTTCGATATGGCACTTATGTAACGTTGTATGAAACAAAAACTTTCAAAACATCCTTAGAATTAGGACTTTCATTAGGTATGTCGTTTGCAAGTTTCTTCACAAACGAAATAACAACGGAATACGATCCATTCACAAGCAGTTACATACAAGTACAATCTTCATCACCTGAAACATCATTCCAATACATGGCCCAACCACACGTAGGGCTTAACATTGTATTTTAATTACAACCAGATTTCACGATTCTAGCCGGCCCATTGTAGCCGGCTTTTTTATTTCCCTTCGGGGAAGAAGGCATTCCGGAAGTTGCAACCTCACCAATTTTTACTGTGGCATCCTTCCAAAACCATACGTCATGTCGGCTTTCACTCCGCGGAAAGATCGAATTCCTAAAGCATCTTGACCTTTCCGCACATCCAAATTTGGTCACAACTACCCATGCGTCCATGTCGGGTACTTGAGCAATTTTTCTTGAATAATAATTTTACAGCACAATCAATCAGTAACTTGCGCAATCACATCGCCTTAGTACCTTGCATTGCATAGTACCGTATGCTTTTTAGTTCTATGTTTGCAACATGAATCTAGAAAACACCAAAGCGCAAATGCGAAAAGGCGTGCTTGAGTTCTGCATCCTTTCTGTTTTATCGAATGGCGATGCATACACTTCCGACATTATCAATAAACTCAAAGAAGCCCGTTTAATAGTAGTAGAAGGCACTTTATACCCCATGCTTACGCGATTAAAAAATGCGGGATTACTGCAATATCGTTGGGAAGAAAGCACCTCCGGACCGCCTCGAAAATACTACAGCCTCACCGAAATGGGCTTCCAATTCCTCGAAGAACTTAAAAGCTCTTGGAACGAACTCGTAGACTCTGTTCATCAAACGCT
>CAMCXT010000066.1 GCA_945883545.1 Chitinophaga pinensis
TGCAAGTCGGCGTTATTTTGCAGTAAGTAATTTCCAACACATTCTATATGCTGCGCCCGGGTTTAGTTCTCGTCCTCCTTCTATCTTCATTGCTCTTGGTTCGTCCAGCTGAAAATAAACCCCAAAAACTGGATCAAGGCCCTCCGTTCGAAAACGCTGGCAAAGCATGGGTCGATTCGATCATGAAAAAGCTCACACCAGAGCAGAAAATGGGACAACTTTTCATGGTTGCTGCTTATTCAAACAAAGACAAAGCCCATCAAGATGAAATCACGAAATTGATTAAAAACCAACAGGTTGGTGGACTAATTTTCATGCAAGGTGGCCCTGTTAGACAAGCAAAACTTACAAATTACTACCAAAAGATTTCTAATGTCCCGTTGATGATTTCGATCGATGGAGAATGGGGGCTTTCCATGAGATTGGATTCAACGCAGTCGTTTCCTAAACAAATGACTTTGGGTGCTATCAAAAACGATCAGCTTGTTTATACGATGGGGAAGGAAATTGCCCGGCAATGCAAGAGAATGGGAATCCATGTGAATTTCGCACCTGTTGCCGATGTGAACAACAACCCTTCAAATCCAGTGATCAATATGCGTTCGTTTGGAGAAAACAAATACAACGTAACAGCTAAGGCGATTGCTTACATGAACGGACTTCAAGATGGAAATGTGTTGGCAAATGCGAAACACTTCCCTGGCCATGGAGATACCGATACTGATTCTCACAAAGCATTGCCTTCCATCCTCCATTCAAAAGAAAGACTCGATTCACTTGAGCTATATCCTTTCAGAGAAATGATTAAAAATGGCTTAGGTAGCATGATGGTTGCGCATTTGTTTGTTCCAGCATTAGACAATACCCCAAATATTCCTACCACCTTGTCGAAATTGGTTGTTCAAGAATTGCTGAAGAATCAAATGAAGTTCAAAGGGTTGGTCTTCACTGATGCCATGAACATGCAAGGTGTTGCCCAAGGGAACACTCCCGGGAAGGTTGAAATCAAAGCGCTTTTAGCTGGAAATGACGTGATGCTTTTTGCAGGAAATGTTCCATTAGCAATTGCTGAAATGAAGAAAGCAGTTGAAAATGGTGAGATTTCTCAGGCAGAAATTGATTTGCGCTGCAGAAAAATACTCGAAGCAAAGTACTGGTGTGGATTGAATAAAAAGCCCGAAGTGAAAATTGCAAATCTCTACGAAGACCTTCACTCGCCTGAATCTGAATTACTGAGAAGACAACTTACTGAGGCGTCACTGTGTGTGCTTGAGAACAAGAATATCCTACCAGTTAAAGGACTCGACACATTAAGAATTGCTAGTCTTGCTGTAGATGGCAACTTAAACAATGCTTTTCAAAAAACACTCAATCAGTATACTACAGTTAAAAATTTCACAGCCGATAAAGATCAACTTTCATCGGCACAAGCAGCTTTACTCACCAAACTAAAACCTTACAATTTGGTGATTGTCTCGATTCACAATCCTAAAAATACCATGGGAAAAGGTGCTGGCGTCAACAATGCAGTTAGTACATTTTTAACCGCATTAAAGAAGCAGTGCCGCGTTATTTTAACTGTAATGGCAAATCCATACAGCCTAGAAAAACTATCGGATTCTGCAATTCCTCAAGGACTAATTCAAGCTTTCGAGGACAATAAAAACAGCCAGGAACTAACTGCCCAATTGATTTTTGGTGGAATTAAAGCCAACGGTACCTTACCTGTTTCAGCAGGAAAATACAAGTCTGGCCAAGGGTTAGAAATGGCCGACAACATTCGATTGAAATTTACAATTCCTGAAGAACTTGGGATAAAAAGTGCGTCACTTGCAAAGGTTGATTCATTGGCACTTATGGCAATTAGACTCAAAGCCACACCTGGTTGCCAAGTACTTATTGCGAAAGATGGAAAAGTGTTTTACAATAAAGCATTTGGATTTCACACCTATGCACCAACTCAACCTGTGGAAACTACAGATCTATACGACATAGCTTCCATCACCAAGGTTGCATCATCGACCATTTCTATTATGAAGCTTGTGGATGAAGGCTTTATTGATGTTGACAAAAAAGTGGGAGATTATATTCCCTTCATGAATCAAACCAACAAAGGCGAAATCCGATTGCGCGATATTTTGGCGCATCAAGCCGGACTACCTGCTTGGATCCCTTTTTTCAATAAAACAATCAGTTCGCCTGCCAAGAGAAACAAATATTATCGAATCGAAAAGTCCGATTCATTTCCACATCAAGTGGCAAATAATATGTTCCTTAGAGTAGATTACCCTGATACTTTACTCGCTCAAATTGCAGCTTGCGAGCTCGATAGAAAGCCGGAATATAAATACAGCGATCTTGGATATTACTTCTTCAAATACATCATCGAAAAACATACCCACAAACGACTCGATGAATATGTTTCAAGTACTTTCTACAATCAAATGGGATTGAGCAGAATCACTTACAATCCACTTCAGAAGTTCGACAAGTCGGAAATATTGCCCACCGAAAATGATAAGTCGTTTAGAAAACAACTAGTTCACGGTTATGTGCATGATCAAGGAGCTGCAATGATGGATGGAGTTGGTGGACATGCTGGGTTATTTTCAAATGCCACCGACCTTGCGGCACTCATGCAAATGCTCCTCAATTATGGAGAGTATGGTGGTAAAAGATATCTTTCGGAGGCGGTGATTAAAGAATTCACCAGATGCCAATTCTGTGAAAAAGACAATCGCCGTGGTTTAGGTTTCGATAAACCACAAATGGATTACAGTAAAACTGGTCCAACCTGCAAATGTGTTTCTTCATTGAGTTTCGGTCACACAGGATTTACAGGCACAATTGCTTGGGTAGATCCAGACAAGAAACTTATCTATGTTTTCCTTAGCAATCGTGTTTATCCTGATGCTGAAAACAAGAAAATCAATACCTTATCAACCCGCGTAGATATCCAAGAAGCAATCTATAATTTGCTTTAAACTGAGAACTGAATTCAAATAAAAAAGGGCGGTGAATCAATTTCACCGCCCTTTTTGTTAATTTTTCTTGGCTTGTTTTTGTTGTGGAACCGCCGATTTAGTGCCTTTCAATTTAGGCGCCTGCTTCATGTTCTTTTTATCATTTGCTCGCTTATCAGGAGTTCTGTCCTTTTTTGATTTAGTTACCGGACTCACGGTTGGCAATTCTGATTTTACTGGAGCTTCAGCTTTTACTTGAACGGGTTTTGTCGATTTTGTAGGCGCTACCTCTTTTTGAGGAGTAGCAGACTTCGCAGGCGCAGTTGATTTCGCAGGAGCTGCAGGCTTTGTAGATTGTTGCACTGCAGGCTTCGCAGCTGTTGTTGCTTTAGAAGTTTGTGCATTAACAGTTGTTAAGCCCAATGACAGAGCAAAAACAGCGATGAGGATTTTTTTCATTGTCTAATTTGGTTTAAAGTCGAAACGCAAGAACTGTGCAAATGTTACTTAACGGCGCTTCTTGAATTTTACTTTTTTCTTGGGCTTTTCTCCAGATTCTGATTTCGGTCCGTTCAATCTAAAGCAAATACTCAACTGGTAAGTCATCGATTGAACTGAAGTTTCGTTCGTTAATCCTACTAAATTATTGCCATTTAATGCGTAGCTGAAGTCTTCTAAATCAATGGAAGGATAACGCAAATACATAGCGGTAAACAAGAAGCCAAAACTCTTATTTAAATTGTATCGTACTCCCAAACCTGCTGTGTAAAAGAAAGGCCATACCATCGGTTGATATAATTCATCATCAACAGTGGTGAGCGAATCGTTGATTAAAACCCTCGGCATGAGAAGCGATGCGCCCCCTCCTACTCTTAAAAATGGTCGTACGCTCGAAGAAACCGAATCCTGTCCAAATTCAAGCGGAAAAATATCCAAACACAAAGGAACACTCAACCATCTTAAACGAGCCAATGTGCTGTAGTTTTCATTTTCAGCTGATGATTTGAATGCAGAATAAGTCAACGAAGGACTAAAAAACAAACCACTGGCGAGCACTCCACTGTAGCCTAAAGAAAAATTCGACGCATTTCTTAAGTCTGGCATGGGTTCCTTTAACCAAATCCTATTGAAATTGTAGGTCTGAATGGTTCTGTTCCAAGCTGTTTGATCGATTGACTGAAGACCAGCTGAAACATCGAAATAATTCTGAGCTTCAGATCTAGTCATGAAAATAACCAACAATAGGAATAACGAAAAATGCTTCTTCATGACTCAAGGATTTCTTTACATGCTCGGTAACCGCTTTCCATGGCACCATGAACAGTAGCTAAATGTCCATTGTAATTGGTGGCTTCACCAGCAAAGAAAATCTTACCATGCTCCGGCCTTGCAAGAATTTCTCGTTGACCAGTACTCTCAGGATTTGGATATGAATAGGCACCCTTTATAAATGGTTCGTCGGCCCAATTCTTCACCAAAACCCCAACACAATTTCCAGTAACCTCTTCATCTGGATACATCGATTGGAGCTCAGCTAAAATCGTATCTCGAACTTGTTGTTCAGAAAGTACATTTAATGCATCAGCTTTTTCGCCCATTACGAACGCAGTCAAAACATGCGCTGTAGTTGCCTTGCCCAAAGTACTCACCCAATATTCTGGCACCACTGCTCCTCCTATGATTGATCCCGTTTCAGGTTTCCAAAATGGAGCGGAAAACCGAAGAAGAATCTTCATCCCATTCCCCATCGAAATATTTTGAATAGATGCCAATTTATCCGCCGGTAAGGCCGGCAATACTTCGATTGAGCCAGATTGCAAAATCGTAATTGGAACAGTAACCAAAACCCGATCGGCTGTATAGGTTTGGTTGTTCGTTGTGGTAATTGAAACTTGATCACCACTGGCATCAATCCGGTTAACCACTTGATTCAGCACAACAGCATCAATGGCTCCCGAAAATGCTTTGGAAAAAACGTCCCAAACTGTTCCCTCTCTTAAAAAATAGCCATCAAGTCCTGAAGAATATCCAGCCTCCGCTTCCCGCAAGGCAAACATGCCCATCCGATTCAATGAAGTACCATATTCATTGGCGATGATGGCATTGGCAATTTCCATAAAACGTTCCTCTACCGGAAAATCGTTCAGGTATAGCAGTACCGACATGTCTCCGCCAGGATAGGAACCAAAACTCTCATTTATTTGGAAAAGGGTTTGCCCGGCACCTTGCAAATCGGAATTTTCGAGGATAAACTGCTCCGTTCTAATTTGATTTTCGAGCCAATACAAGTTATCTCCAGGCTCTGGAAGCAATCGCTCTGGAAATTGATAATTCACCAAATCATAAAACAATGAGCGCTGACCATGAATTTCTTCAGCTCCAAGTTCAAGCGGAATTCCCGCAAATGATTCATCGGAAAGAATTCTTCCGCCAACGCGGGATGAAGCTTCTAACACTGTTACGTCAATACCTTGATCTTTCAACAATTGTGCAGCGTAAATGCCAGAAGCTCCTGCTCCGATTACAATCACACCGCCCTTAAAATCAGCCATTTCCAACAAATCAGTTTTTGTGCAGGAACTTAACACCGATGGAATAATATATCCAGCAGGAAGGCCCAACAATAAATTTCTAAGCAATATGCGTCTGTCCATAAGGTTTCTTATTGGAAAAATACCAAAACCTACAACTGGGATTTGCTTTTTCATTTGAAAGTTATGAGCAATTCTACCTACATAAAACTGTTAATTCAGTGTTAAAAAAAAGCTATTATATATTATATGTATAGACTACTCCTTACAGTGTGATTTATTACCTTCGCACGACATTTAAAACTCAACCCATCCGGGCACTTGTTTCCGGGTAAGATTTCTTGTAGAGACTATGTCAGACATTATGCTGGAAGAAGAAAACAATCAGAACAATTCATACGGTGCCGATAGTATTCAAGTCCTCGAAGGACTCGAAGCGGTGCGTAAACGTCCATCCATGTACATCGGCGATACCGGTGTTAGAGGATTGCACCATCTCGTTTATGAGGTAGTCGATAACTCAATCGATGAGGCACTCGCTGGCTACTGTAAAAACATCACAGTTCAAATCAATACCGACGACTCTATCACAGTCCAAGATGATGGCCGTGGTATTCCTGTCGACATGCACCTTAAGGAGAAACGCTCCGCGCTTGAAGTTGTAATGACAGTACTTCACGCTGGTGGTAAGTTCGATAAAGATTCATACAAAGTTTCGGGAGGTCTTCACGGTGTTGGTGTGAGCTGCGTAAATGCACTTTCCACTCAACTTATCGTAACGGTTCAACGCCAGGGAAAAGTTTACCAACAAGAGTACTCTATTGGTAAGCCACTTTACAGTGTGAAAGAAATTGGCACCAGCGACATCACAGGCACACGGGTTCATTTTAAACCGGATGATTCCATCTTCACCACAACGGTATACAATTATCAAACGATTGCTTCCCGTATGCGGGAACTTTCCTATCTGAACAAAGGCATTCGTATCACCCTTTCCGACGCGCGCGAATTGGATGAAAACAACCAACCGATCAGCGAAGTATTTTACTCTGAAGGTGGATTGAGAGAATTCGTTGAATACCTTGACGCGACTCGCGAAAAACTGATCGATTATCCGATCTACATGGAGGGTGAAAAACAAGGAATCCCTGTTGAAGTAGCAATGCTTTACAACAGCTCCTTCAATGAGAATATCCATACCTACGTGAATAACATCAATACGCACGAAGGCGGTACCCACTTAGCTGGTTTCAGAAGAGCACTTACCCGTACCTTAAAAAGCTACGCTGAAAAGGAAGGCATGCTCTCCAAACTTAAATTCGAAATTTCTGGGGATGACTTTCGTGAAGGTCTAACCGGTGTAATTTCCGTAAAGGTTCAAGAGCCTCAGTTCGAAGGGCAAACGAAAACCAAACTCGGTAACAACGAAGTAATGGGTGCAGTGGATGTTGCTGTATCTGAAATGCTTAGCAATTACCTCGAAGAGCATCCGAAACAAGCAAAGCTCATTGTTGATAAGGTAATCCTTGCTGCAACTGCTCGACATGCTGCGAAAAAAGCGCGCGAAATGGTGCAGCGTAAGAGCAGCCTTAGCTCAACTGGTCTTCCAGGAAAACTTGCCGACTGTTCAGAAACCGATCCTTCAAAATGCGAAATCTACCTTGTCGAGGGTGATTCCGCAGGTGGAACAGCCAAACAAGGACGAAATCGTGCGTTTCAAGCAATTCTTCCATTGAGAGGTAAAATCCTAAATGTTGAAAAAGCAATGATGCACAAGATCTTCGAAAATGAGGAGATCAAAAACATGTTTACCGCTTTGGGTGTGAGCATTGGTACAGAGGAAGATTCAAAAGCCCTCAATGTTTCAAAAATTCGCTACCACAAAATCGTAATCATGACCGATGCCGACGTCGATGGTAGCCACATCACCACACTTATCCTGACGTTCTTCTTCCGCTACATGAAGGAACTTGTTGAACTTGGATATGTGTACATCGCTACTCCTCCACTTTACCTAGTAAAAAAAGGTAAAGACCAACGCTACGCTTGGAACGATACAGACCGTTTAGCGATCATTTCCGATATGTCGAAAGACGGAAAAGATTCAGGTATCAACGTTCAACGATACAAGGGTCTTGGAGAGATGAATGCAGAGCAATTGTGGAGCACTACGATGAATCCTGAATTCAGAACTTTGAGACGAGTTAGCATTGATAGCGCTGCCGTTGCCGATCAGATATTCTCAATGCTGATGGGCGATGAAGTTCCACCACGCCGTGAATTCATTGAAAAAAATGCTAAATACGCTCGTATCGACGCATAAAATCATAATTATTCGACTAAAAAATGCCGCTCAATTTAAACATGAGCGGCATTTTTTTAATGAACCATAGCAACTAAGCTGCCTATTTGCTGAGAACCCGAATTTCCACTCTTCTGTTGGCCGTTTTTTCGATTTCAGTATTTTCAGGATAAACCAATGGAAACTTTGCCCCCATTCCAACTGCTTTTAACCGATTCGGTTCTATACCATTCTTGATCAAGTAATTCATTACTGCAACAGCCCTGTCGTACGACAATTGTATTTTCCCTGTTGCCATATTGGCTCCATCTACAGTACCAACTGGACTGCAACAAATATGACCTTGGATTTCGATTCTCAAACTGTCGCGCTGTTTCATTACATCCAAGAGAAACTTTAATTCATCGGTACTTTCAGGCAGAAACACATCACGACCTCCATAAAACTGAATGTTCTCAAGCCGGATAGTTGAATTACCATCCAATTTTCGATCGATCTGTTCTAACAAATCGTTGACTTTATTTTCCGACTTTTTTTCAATAATTACGGTCGCTTTGGATGAATCACTTGGAGGAAAAAACAACATCATAATTACCACCCGGTTTGCCGCCATACCTTCTGCGCTTGCATTGGATTCAGGAGGATTTGTTTCCCCCATTGCTTTTGCTGAAATGAAAGTTTCCTTTGGAAGATTTTGCAATTCAAGCCATCGACGAACGGAAGTCAATCGAGCATTAGCCAAGTTCAAATTGAAGATTTCACTCCCTCTGAAATCACAGTGACCAATCAAGTGAATCGAATCGTATGGGTTGGATTTAAGAATATTCTTTGTTGTCTTTAGCTCAACATCATCCAAAACACTGGAATTGGTTTCAAAGTGAAATTGAACGGTTTGCGTTTGTGATGATGCCCCCAAAGGCAAAAACCAAAACATCAACAATGTCCAAATTCGTTGAATCCTGAAGTTCCTTTGAAACACTCTAAACATAAACTTCGATTGTTTGGTGAAACACATTTTATGAAACGGAAAGGTGCGTGAATTATTCAATACCTTTCAAATTAATCTTAAAGTCGCAGTAAAGTTTAATCCTACCTATCTTTGCGCGTGCATTTACTACATCCAACCCAATTTGCTGATTACGAATTAATCGATTCTGGCAATTTTGAAAAATTAGAACGATTCGGAGAATACATCACCATTCGTCCGGAGCCTCAGGCTTTATGGAATAAAATACTGAGCGACAAAGAATGGGAAAAGAAAGCCCATGTTCGCTTTGTTGCAAAAAGTAGCTCTGCGGGAAGTTGGGATAAGCTCAAGCAAATGCCCGATCGTTGGTTTATTAACTACAAGAAAGGTCCTGTAAACATACGTTTACGCTTGGCGCTTACTTCGTTCAAACATGTTGGAGTGTTTCCTGAACAGGCTGTAAATTGGGATTATATCGGCGCTTCGATTCAAAAATTAGAAACGCCCAATCCTAAATTTCTAAACTTGTTTGCCTATACTGGCGCTGCATCTTTGGCTGCAAAATCTGCAGGTGCCGATGTTACACACGTCGACTCAATCAAGCAGGTAGTTACTTGGGCAAACGAAAATCAAACCCATTCCAATCTTTCGGATATCCGCTGGGTGATTGAAGATGCCATGAAATTTGTGAAACGCGAAGTGCGTCGAGGTAACACCTACAATGGTATTATCATGGATCCTCCAGCATATGGCCACGGTGCAAATGGAGAAAGTTGGAAACTCGAAAAGCAATTAAACGAACTCATGATGGATGTTCAGGATCTTCTTGATCCCGAAGAACATTTTTTACTGCTGAACACATATTCTTTAGGATTTTCTTCGTTAATCCTGAAAAACCTCTTCATGGGCTCGAAGCAGAAACAATCGAAGCTCGACATTGGAGAATTGTATTTGCCTTCCACCTCCGGACAACAGCTTCCTTTGGGTGTTTTTGGTAGATTCAGTAATTTGAAATGATAAATTGATGAAATGAAATTCGGTTTAGGCTTTTTGCTTTTGATCTGCTGTTCGATAAATGTATCGGCGCAAAAAGCTGTTCGGCTATTCGAAGCCCAACGAATTTCAGATCAACAAATTCAATTAAACTGGACTACATCGGCAGGTATAACCTGCCAAGACCTATTTATCGAACGTTCAACAAACAAGATCGATTTCGAGGAGGTGTATCGACATTCTGGAGTTTGCGGAAGTTCGGATGAAGAAATTAGCTATTTCTGGATCGATGAAACCCCATTGCCTGGAATTTCTTACTATCGATTGCTGGAATCGTTTGGATTGTATAAAGACACTGTTGAAGTTTTTAATCCCTCTGGAAATTCAGAAATCTTTATTTTTCCTAACCCAGCCTCAGATTGGGTTAAGATTTATTTCAACTCAAATCCACTTACCCCTTTTCAATTAACCATTTGGGATAAAGGCGGAAGGATCGTCAAAGAAAAAACACTTGTTGACCAAACAAACATTCTGGATATCAATAATTTAAATGACGGATTATACTTTTTCCAAATCCGAAATAACTCCGAAATTTTCAACAGAAGGATTTTGATTTCAGGAAATGCTTCTAATTGAAATTGAGCTGTGAGTATTTATTGAAATAAATGAGGTTTTTATCTTTTAGGTGGAAATGAAATTCTATCCTTCCCATCAAAGTATGGTGCTTGAATAGAAATAACCTTCAAAGGGACTTCAGAAATTTTGTAAACCGAATGCACAGCGCCTCTGGGAATAAAAATTAAATCGCCGGGATTAACTGTAAACAAAGAATCGTCGAGCATCATGCTTCCTTGGCCTTCTAGAACCATTACGTGTTCGCTGTGCTCTGCGTGGTAATGCGGTTTCACTTGTGTATTCACGTAAATTAGAAACGAACTCACCAATGAATCACCAGTTAAAGGGTAAACTTCCACTTCTTGTCCCAATTGGGTAAGTCGATTCGGTGAAGTATCAATTACTTGCGCTACCGCGGATATAGGAGCTATTGAAACAAAGAGGCATAAGGTTAGAATCCAGTTACTCGATTTGGTCGTCATCGTGATTAAATCTGAAACCCAATCGCTTGCCAGTAACAGCATTCATCATTTGAGCGTTCTCATTGAGTTGATTGAAAGTTGCTTCTTGAACAGCTTCATATGGAGGTGTTAGCAGATCGAAGTTCAAGCAGAACAGAATAGCGCTTTCTACAACTTGTTCAATACGTTCCTCAGTAAGTATGTCGGTTGAGAAGTTGTTGTACAGATAGCCCATTTGTCTTTTCCCTTCCACAACAAAATGCAGATCCTTATTTAGAAAAAGTCTTCCGATAAGGTATCCAACATCATTCACCCGTTTGTACTTAAGCGAATCTGAGAGAAAATTGTAAATACTAATCATGCCGCAATAAGCCCTTGAAGGATCCTCTTCTACATAACTAAGATTCCAAGCTTTGTGTTGGCTATCGAACAGAAATACATTGGTATGCATTTCAAAAACGAGCAAATCTCCGGCAGTGCGGATATAAATTGAGAACGGTGAACGCTCGTGGTATTCGATTAAGATTCGGGTATCAATTTCCCTTACTTTTTCGTTCAGCCGATGCGCTATGGCTTTCAGTTTTCCTTTAAAAACTTCGAATGTATCGATGGTAAGTTTAAAGATATCCTGCTTGAGACTGGCCTTGTCCTTAAGCGATTGTAAAATCAGTTCTTCGGCTGTAGACATAGATTAGTAAGCTCGTGCAAATAAAACGCGTTGAGTTGATGCATTTCCTGTGAGAATGCATTTACCATCCTCTTTTGGATTATTCAAAGGTATACATCGAATTGTTGCCTTTGTTTGTTCCTTGATTTTCTGCTCCGTTTCTGGAGTTCCATCCCAATGCGCATAAATAAATCCGCCCATATCGAGCAGCTTGAGGAACTCATCCCAACTGTCGGCGCGGTAAGTCCGCTCATCGCGATAAGTGAGTGCACGGTTGTATAGGTTGCTTTGAATTTGTTCGAGCAGATGAATCACTTTTGTGGATAGATCTTGGATCTGTAACACTTCTTTTTCAAATGTGTCTCTACGGGCTACTTCAACAGTTCCATTGGCAATATCACGTGGTCCGATAGCGATGCGCAAAGGCACACCGCGGAATTCATGTTCGTTGAATTTGAATCCTGGTTTATGCGTGTCGCGGTCGTCGAGCTTTACAGAAACACCGAAGCGTTCAAGGTCTTTTTTAATGGCTCTACCAGCATCGCAAACTGTTGCGTATTCTTCATCGGAGCGGTAAATTGGAACAATCACCACTTGAAAAGGTGCTAATTTAGGAGGAAGTACCAAGCCTTTATCGTCAGAATGCGTCATGATGAGTGCACCCATCAATCGTGTTGAAACGCCCCATGAAGTAGCCCAAACAAAATCGAGTTTTCCATCTTTACCTGCAAATTTCACTTCAAAAGCTTTGGCAAAATTCTGACCTAGGAAATGGGATGTGCCTGCTTGAAGTGCTTTGCCATCTTGCATCATAGCTTCGATGCAATAGGTTTCAACAGCACCAGCAAAACGTTCACTAGCTGTTTTCACACCTTTAATTACTGGAATAGCCATGAATTCTTCTGCGAAAGTGGAGTACACTTCCAGCATCTTTTCTGTTTCTGCAACAGCTTCTTCGGCGGTAGCGTGAGCCGTGTGGCCTTCTTGCCAAAGGAATTCTGCAGTTCTCAAGAAAAGTCTAGTACGCATTTCCCATCGAACCACATTTGCCCACTGATTGATCAACAATGGAAGATCGCGGTAAGATTGAATCCAATCGCGGTAAGTGTTCCAAATAATGGTTTCGGAGGTAGGTCGAACGATGAGTTCCTCTTCCAACTTTGCATCTGGATCTACAATTACCCCTTTCCCATCAGGATCGTTTTTCAGTCGATAATGGGTAACAACAGCACACTCCTTTGCAAAGCCTTCGATGTGTGCAGCTTCTTTAGAAAGAAACGACTTCGGGATGAACAATGGAAAGTATGCATTCACATGTCCAGTGTCTTTGAACATTTTATCGAGTGCTTGTTGCATTTTTTCCCAAATTGCATAACCGTATGGCTTGATAACCATGCAGCCTCTTACGGCTGAATTATCAGCTAAATCGGCCTTGGTAACAATGTCGTTGTACCATTTGGAATAGTTCTCTTCGCGTGTTGAAAGCTCCTTACTCATTGAAAAAAGTTGTGGTATGGTATTTGTAAATTTCGGCTCGTACTGCGGCAAATTTACACATTTCGCAACAAGACTGAATAACCATGAGAACCGTCATTCACTATAAAACCGGCAACATGAAACTCCTGTATCTCTACTTAGGAATCGTACTGATGATCGGTACCTCCTGCAGCACCAACCGAAACGCTGCTAATTATGAAGCTGACGACCGGTATTATTCTCTAGCTGATGCTAGAAGAGAAAACAAACAATTAAAAA
>CAMCXT010000067.1 GCA_945883545.1 Chitinophaga pinensis
GGAAGTGAATCTAAACCAGCTGCTTTTAATCGCGATAACACTTCGGTGTGACTTAATTTCCCAAGTTTGGCAATGTGCGCAATTTCAGGCGGCCCGAGTGCATGCAACTTGATATCTGGAAAATTTGACTTCAGATCTTTAAAAAGCTGCTCATAAAAATCGATACCTAAATCGGGATGATGACCACCCTGAAGCAGCATTTGATCTCCACCCAAGCGGCGCATTTCCTCGATCTTCACACGATATTCATCCATCGTTGTGATGTAAGCTTCTGCGTGACCAGGAATTCTGTAAAAATTGCAAAACTTGCAATTCGCGATGCAAACATTGGTGGTGTTTACATTTCTATCGATCATCCAAGTTACTTTGCCATCTGGCTTTTGGATTTTCCTCAATTCATCAGCTATATAAACCAGGCTGTTTAAAGGAGCATTTTCAAAAAGATAGATGCCCTCTTCAATGGTGAGCCATTCAAATCCTAAGGCTTTTTCTAGTAAAACAGATGTATTCATGCGCTAATTAACAGTTCGCAAGGTAGAAAGTTCAAAGTAGCCATGTGCAAACAATTGAGAAATGTCAAAAAATGTAATTTCGTTTAGGTAGATTTTTAGAGAGAACCTTTACAAATCAATCAATACAATTACATTTGTCACGAAACCATACGTAGCGATCCATATGTCAACGTTTATCAAGAAAATTTCAAAAATCACCGCAGGTAACAGTGTATATATCTTTCAGGAAATCAAAGATCTACCGAAAGAGAATTTCGATAAAGCTCAACTTGAATACATCAAAAAGCAGCTCGATAACGGCAAAAAAACGATAACCATCAACCATTATGGTTACTTCAGTTTTTTGGTTAAACCAGAAGAGAAAAAAACACGATTCCTCACGCTTGAAGCTTGTCGTGTGGCTGGGAATTCATTGCTAACAAGCATTAATGCAAACAAAATCAGCGAGATTCAAATCATCGATACACAGAAATTGCCTTTCGAAACGCTCTGTTTTGCCGAAGGTATGCTGCTGGGGAATTATCAATTTTTGAAATACAGAAGTACCAAAAAGAACGAGAAAAATAGCCTCAAGGAAATCCATGTGCATTCGGCAGGCATCGACAAAAAAGAAATAGAATTCCTTCAAACCATCGGCGAAGCTGTTTACATCTCTAGAGATTTGGTGAATGAGCCAGTTTCTTTCCTCAATGCACCACAGTTTGCTAAGGAAGTCAACAAAATGGGCAAAGAGGCGGGCTTTAAGGTTGAAATCTTCAATAAATCGAAAATCGAATCGCTCAAAATGGGTGGCTTATTGGCGGTAAATCAAGGATCTATCGACCCTCCAGTTTTTGTGGTGATGGAACACAAGCCTAAAAAAGCTGTCAATAAACAACCATATGTATTTGTTGGGAAAGGCGTAGTATACGATACAGGTGGAATCAGTCTGAAGCCAAATGATGGCATGATGACCATGAAATGCGATATGGGTGGCGCTGCTGCAGTTGCTGGGGCGATGTTTGCGATTGCGAAAGCCAATTTGCCTGTTTGGGTGATTGGATTAACGCCTGCAACCGACAACCGTCCAGATGGAAACTGTGTGGTTCCAGGTGATGTGATTACCATTTCAGATGGCACCACGGTAGAAGTTTTGAATACCGATGCCGAAGGTCGTTTGATCTTGAGTGATGCATTGGTTTACGCACAGAATTACAATCCGAAATTCGTGATCGACCTCGCTACTTTAACAGGTGCAGCTGCTCGTGCAATCGGAAGATTTGGTATCGTATCGATGAGCAACACCATCGAAGATTACGAAGTGCTTAAAGTAAGTGGTAACAATGTTCACGAGCGTTTGGTGGACTTCCCATTGTGGGACGAATATGCCGATATGCTAAAAAGCGATATCGCAGATCTGAAAAACATCGGAGGCGTAATTGCAGGAGCCAATACAGCAGGGAAATTCCTCGAACATTTCACCAAATATCCTTGGGTGCATCTCGATATCGCTGGACCAGCCTTCACCGAATCGAACGATAGCTACCGTGGCAAAGGTGGAACAGCAACAGGGCTTCGTTTGCTTTTCGATTTCATTAGAACCAAGGCCGAATTATGAGTGAATCATCCAATCATCCCGTAAGGGTCGGAATTACCCATGGCGACTTCAATGGAATTGGCTACGAGGTAATTATGAAAACCTTCGAGGAACATGGAATGCTAGAAATCTGCACTCCTATAGTTTACGGTATTCATAAAGCAGCAAACCAACACCGCAAAACGCTCAATATTCAGGATTTTAACTTCTATGGAATTCCTGATGCTGAAAAGGCAGTAAAAAACCATTGCAACTTCATCAATCTTACCGATGTTGATGTGGGATTAGATCCTGGCAAAAGTACTCCAGCTGCTGGTTCTTGGGCAGTAAAGGCTTTAAACCGCGCTCTAGAAGATTTGCAAGCTGGTAAAATCGATGTGCTCGTTACCGCTCCAATCAATAAACAAAACGTACAAGGAAACGAGTTTAACTTTCCCGGTCACACAGAATTCCTAGCTTCTAAAACTAATACAAGCAACTACTTGATGCTTTTAGTAAGCGATGGATTGCGGGTAGGAACCGTTACAGGCCATATTCCGATTCATGAAGTAGCTTCAAAATTGAGCACCGATCTCGTTGTTTCTCGGTTAAAGGTAATGGCCCAGAGTTTATTGGAGGATTTTGGAATTAGGAGTCCTAAAATTGCGGTGTTGGGTTTAAATCCTCACGCAGGCGACAATGGTCTGATTGGTAAGGAAGAAGAGCAAATGATCATTCCGGCAATTAAAAAGATGCAATTGGAAAACATGTTGGTTTATGGTCCTTTTCCTGCGGATGGATTTTTTGGCACTGGAGCTTGGAAAAAGTTCGATGGCGTGATGGCAATGTATCACGATCAAGGACTGATTCCGTTCAAGGCGATTGCATTCCACCAAGGTGTTAATTTTACTGCAGGTTTGCCTATCGTAAGAACATCTCCAGACCATGGAACGGGCTACGATATTGTTGGAAAAAACATCGCAGATCCGTCATCCTTTAGAGAAGCTGTTTATCAAGCAATTGACATTTTCAGGAATCGAAAAATGAACCAAGAAATTTCGGCGAATCCTTTGAAACAAATGCAAAAGCGTGAAAGGGAGAGAGACCGCAATTAATGTATAGTGCGCTTACCCAAAAGGATTTAAAACAGCAAAATATTTGCAGCGGAGTCTCCCGTATAATAATATTGCCGTTACAAACGGAAAAAATTGGATTCTACTAGAATAATTCTTGATTTTGATCATTCGACATCAAGCGCAATTAGCAGTTTGTCTTGGATTGACCATGAAACTGTTGCAGGCAACAAACCCTTGCTTTTCATCTTCGAAACAGCGCAACACTGGAACATTGCATTTTTCGTAGTACTTATATTGGTATTACTGTATTTGATGATTGGGAGAAACTCGAAAAACTCGCCCGATTAGTCGTTCAAATCTAAAGCATATTCCATCAGCAATTCGAGCGAGACGATTTCTAGTGCTCTTTGATGCGTAGAACTTAGCACAACTGGTGGAGCTACGCCTGCTTTGTATGCTTGCTTCCATCTAGCGGCGCACAAACACCACTGATCACCATGATTCAGACCTGGAAACATATATTGAGGACGAGGTGTGCTTAAATCATTCCCGACACTTAGTGAATAATTCAAAAACGCATCGTTTACTCTAACACAAACAGTGTGCGAACCAGTATCTTCCTGGCTTGTGTGGCAAAATCCATCTCTGTAAAAACCCGTCATGGGCTCATAACAGCAAGCTTGAAGCGGTGCCCCTAGAACATTGAATTGAAGCTCCATTTTAGAATTTTCTCTTAGAGTAATTCAATAGGAAATCTTCCAAATTCTCAACATCAATGCGCTTAGCAATAATCTTCTTGTTTCTATCCAAGACATAGATTACAGGCGTGCTGTAGATATCATAATAAGCTCTGAAATTGGTTTTCAAAGTTAAATCAGCAGCATTGATCCAATTCAATTCCTTCTCTTTGATATACTTGAACCACTCTGTGGTGTCGGTTTCAATATAGATACCTAAAACCTCTACATCGAGTTTGGTTTTGTTGGTGTTGTAAAAATCGCGAAGTTTAGGAGTAACCTTTTGACAATGCCCACAACTTGGATCCCAGAAATAAAGGATGGTGTATTCACTCTTAATATCGTTAAATGATATCGGATGAAAATCGGGCTTTAACAAACGCATGTTGTAGGCTTGCTTCCCGATCAAACATGGCTTGAGTGCATTTACACGTTCCTGAATTTTTACCACCTGAGCCGAATCTACCCAAAATGCCTTGCCGCTGAGATAGTACTGCTCAGCCATACATACGAAAACGGCATCCATTCCCATCACATTCGATTTCTCGTAAGTATTGGTAATGTAGTACACTAAGTATTTGAAGATATCGCTCTTCTCATCTGTCAAACCGATCATTTTTGTAGCAGAAGCACAAACTGAATCAGGCATTTGAGGTGTAATTCTCTCGATGTATTGTTTGATTTTTCCAGCAAAAACTGGTGTTCTCAACAGGCGATCATCCTTCATATTGATATTGTCGAAGTAATGCGCTCTATAATATCGATATGGGAAAGTTGAATCTTTCGATCCGTCGGGCTTATTGGGTGTTGGTGGAATTTCAGGTTCCATAGAAGCCTTAAATATCTGACTCAACAACATATCCGGCTGTTTGGCAACAATGTTATTTTTGTAATCCTTCACTTCCTTGTCGAGAGCTTCTTGTTGTGATTTTAACGTTGCCAATTTGGCATCATCGCCTTTGGCTGTTTCCATCTCTTTCCTGAGTGCTTCCATCGATTTTCCACGAATTGAAATCCACTTCAAGTAATCATAAAACACTTCATTGTCTTTTGATCCCGTAACATTCATAGCATTGATCAAATCATCAGAATCGGTTGAAACACTAAAAACCTGCTCACGATCAACTATGAGTTCAAAATACTTCTTACCCGGAATAACGATCATGTAGATTCCACCAGGAAGTGTTTCTTCTCCCTTGAAAACCAAATTGCCTTTGGCATCAGCACGAGCTGAATCTTTGATGTATTGTTTGTCGCCAAAATAATAGGCGAGCTGACAGGTGGAATCCTTTACTCCTTTAACTGTGGCTTTGATTTCGAAGCCTTTTGCATTCAACCCTGTACAAAGAGAAAGTAACAAGGAAAACAGAAATGTGTATTTCAACATAATGGAAGTTTTAGCGGGCGCAATTTCAGCAAATATTGTGCTAAATTGTAAATCTTAAAATCAAATCAACAATCAATTTTCATGTGTGGAAGATATACCCTCGCTGGCAAGCCTGTAGATCTTGAGAAACAACTCAGAGCCAATCTTTTATATGGAACATCCACCAAGCCCACATACAATATTTCTCCTGGACAAGAAATTCTTGCTGTAACCAACAAACAACCTGATGCGATCCAAGCAATTCGCTGGGGCCTTGTACCCTATTGGACTCAACCTGGAGAAAAGCCTCAATTGATGATAAACGCTCGGCAAGAATCACTCAACGAAAAACCTGGATTTAAAAAGTATCTGCATCAACAAAGATGCTTGATTCCAGCTTCTGGATTTTATGAATGGAAAACCATTGGTAAATTAAAACAACCTTATTATATGAGTCTGCCCAATCATCCAGTGTTCTGTTTTGCTGGAATTTGGGAAGAATCGATTCAATCGAACGGACAAACTCACCAATCAGTTGCCATAATTACCACACTGCCCAATGCTTTGATGGAAGGAATCCACAACCGAATGCCGGTGATTCTTCGCAAGGAAAATTATTCAACGTGGCTGATGAATGAAAATACATCCGATCTTGCAAGCTTCCTTCTACCCTTCCCTTCCGAAGAAATGATTGCCTGGCCAGTTAGAAATTTGGTGAGCAAAGGGACGAATGATGGACCTGAACTGATTCAAAAAGACAATCCTCTTCCTTTCCAAACGGGACTATTCGATGAGTGAAACGAAAGATAAATTTCTACGCAAAATTGCACGCCGCTACCTCGAGATTTCTGCAGAAGGAAACGATTCTGTGTGCTTGGTATTTCCAAACCGCCGTGCAGCTGTATTTTTCAGAAAAGAACTGATCAGCCTAAACCCACAAAACCAATGGGCTCCAGAGATTTTTTCGGCCGATGATTTTGTGCGAGAGATCATCCGTAAACCGATCCTTGATCCTATTGCGAGGCTGTTCGAATTCTACAATGTTTACGCACAATCTGAAGGGTCGGATGCTGAACCTTTCGATACTTACCTTACTTGGGCTCCACAATTACTGCACGACTACGAAGAAACCGATTTGTATAGTGTTGATTCAGAGAAACTTTATGGCTCTGTGGATGCTGCTTATGCCATGAAAAACTGGTCGCCAGATGGAAGAGTGATTACGGCAACCCAAGAACAATACATCCGTTTTTGGTCGAGAATGGGAGATTGGTACAAACTCTTTCGACACCATTTAGAATCAAAAAAAATGGTGAGCCCGGGAATGGCTTACCGTGAACTGGCTGCAAATATCGAAACGCTACAAGATCAACTTCCTTGGAAACATGTCGTGTTTGCTGGATTTAATGCGCTAAATGCTTCAGAACAGCGCTATATGCGCCATCTAGAAAAATCTGGAAAGGCAGAAATTATTTGGGATACTGATCCATATTATTTGAACGATCCACTCAACGAAGCAGGCTATTTCTTTAGAAAATACAGGAAAGAATTTGGAATCGGAAAGTTCAATTATTCCGAACCTATGCTAAACAATGCCGACCAAGAAATTCAAATTGTTGGTGTGGCGAAAAACATGGGTCAAGCGCTGGTTGCAGGATCTATCCTCAAAAACCTAATTTCTTCTGGACACGACCTTACGGATACGGCCATTGTATTGTGCGATGAAAAATTGCTCATGCCGGTGCTCGAAATGTTGCCGGAAGAAGTGCCTGCTGTGAATATCACAATGGGTTATCCGCTCCATCAATTGCCTTTAAGCGGGATGTTTCAAATCGTTTTCGACATGCATCGAAAAGCCAGAAACAGTAAATCAAGCAAAGGTGCCTCATTTTATTTTCGCGACTTACAAAAGCTATTTCGCCAACCAGATATCCGGACCATCTTAGGTCAGAAAGACTCCAGTACACTGCTCAATTTAGTGAATTCGGAAAAATTCATCTACCTATCCTCAAAAACACTCATCGAGAAAGCACCTTCAATGAAAAAGATCGGATTTCTATT
Organism: Chitinophaga pinensis; assembly: GCA_945883545.1. Taxonomy (GTDB): domain Bacteria; phylum Bacteroidota; class Bacteroidia; order M30B66; family M30B66; genus CAMCXT01. The sequence goes on from CAMCXT010000067.1 coordinate 7,308, forward strand.
CGAATCGTGGAATGAAAATGTGGATACGGCTATCGACCGACTGCTGGAATTGGTGAAGATTCTTTTCGATTTCTACAAAGAGAAAAATCTAGAAATCGGTTATCACCTTGAAACACTCCACACCTTAAAAACAGTATTGGTTAGAATTCAAAAGTGGAATCTCGATTATCCAGGTTATGCCAGTCTGAAAACCTTGCAGAAGATTTTCGGGCAATTGTTGAGGCAAAAAACACTTCCATTTTACGGTGAGCCGCTGCAAGGACTCCAATTGATGGGATTGCTGGAAACCCGAAACTTAGACTTCAAACAGTTGATCCTCGTTTCCGTAAATGAAACTGTAATGCCAGCTGCTCGGTCGCAGAAGTCATTTATACCAACCGACATTGCATCACATTTCGGATTGCCGACATACAAAGAGCGAGATGCTATTTATGGCTACCATTTTTACCGAATGCTTCAGCGTGCTGAGAAGGTTTGGATGATTTACAATACCGAAAATGATGAATTTGGCAAAGGTGAACAGTCGCGCTTCATTACTCAAGTGTTGAATGAATTCGACAAGCCAAAGATAAAAACTAGCGTGGTAGTTCCCGAACTCCCTGCGCCTATCGACTACCCGATTAGCATAGAAAAAACCGATGAGCTTTTGGAGAAAATCATCGACCGCTACAATGGATCAGAGCCTTGGAAACAGCTGTCTCCATCGGCTATGCAGAAATTTGTAAGTTGTGGCTTGAAGTATTATTTGTCCTATTTCAGTGGCATCAAGGTACAAGACGACCGAGAAGAAGATTTGGAAAGCAACCAAATTGGAACTATAAGTCATAAAGTATTGGAAGAATTGTTTAAGCCTTATCTCGATAAACTCCTCACAGTTGAAGCCTATCAAACCATGCTTCAAAAAATGCCTGAGTTGCTCAGATTGGAATTTCTAGAAATTATGGAAACCTCTGATCTTGAAAAAGGGAACAACTTGCTTGTGTATACGGGCATTGAACAAATGTTGAGGAATTATTTATTGGCAGAAAAACGAAGTATTGAAAGCAAAATCGAAGCCGGGATACCGACTGCATTGCTTGGTTTGGAACGATCAGTTAAATTCAAGATTGATTTGCCTTTTCAAGGTGGTAAAATCCCGATCCATTTGGGAGGAACAGCCGATCGAATCGACCGAGAAGGCAATATTGTAAGGGTTTTAGATTACAAAACGGGGAAAGTAGGATCTAGCAGTTTGAAGTTGAAAGACCTAAACGATATTGTAACGTTGCCCGAAAAGGAAAAAGCGTTGCAATTGTTATTGTATATGCTTGCTTGGAAAGCTGAATTTCCTGATGTAGAAATCGTTCCTGGAATCATAACGATAAAACGACCTTCTGAAGGATTGCATACCATCGAATTTAGCGACAAGCGTGATTTGAACACAGTATCCAAAGAGGAAATGGAAGAAGCATTTTCTGCTTTGATTGACCGGATTCTGGATGTCTCAACTCCATTTCAACAAACCGACGACCTAAAACAGTGTGCATATTGCTCATTTACAGGCATCTGCAACAGGTGATTTATGTAATTCGAATAAGCTCAAAGTAAAGTGGCATTCCGACAGTAATATTCAAAGGGAAAGTGATCCCGATAGCCATTGGAATATACAAACCAGGATCGGCTTTGGGCGCGGCAATCTTCATAGCAGCAGGCACCGCGATGTAGGAAGCACTTGCGGCCAAAATTGCAAACATAAACCGGTTACCTTCCGAATCGGTAATGTATCCGCTAAGAATTGCCGCCAAGCAGCCATTGAAAAGAGGAACAAAAATGGCAAACAAGGCAACAAACCAACCATATTTTCGAAAGGCTGAAATTCTTCGGGCTGTGGTAATTCCCATTTCGAGGAGAAAAATGGCCAAGAATCCCTTGAAAATATCGGTGGTGAAAGGTTTAATTCCTTCTGCTTGTTTGGCATCCGAAATCAATCCAATCACTAAACTGCCTAAAATTAGAAGAACTGATCCATTGGTGAGCGAATGCCGCATGATCGACTTCAAGCTATCGATACCATCGTCTTTATCGTACTTCATTTTGAGCGCAACGCCCACAATGATTGCTGGAGCTTCCATGAGTGCCATAACAGCTACCATGTGGCCACCAAAAACCATCTGTTGTTGCTCTAAAAATCCAGATGCTGCAACAAACGTAACAGCACTCACTGAGCCGTAGGCGGCAGCAATAGCACCTGAATCGGAAATACTCAGCCGTTTACGTAAAATAAAAAAGGTGTAAAAAGGAATTACTGAGGCAAGTAATAACCCGAAAATCAACGAATTCCAGATTTCAGCTCCCGGCTCACTGTGAGAAAGCTCTTGTCCGCCTTTAAAACCAATAGAAAAAAGCAGATAAAGTGAAATAAATCGAACCGATTGAGCAGGTATTTCAAGATCCGATTTCACAACGGCTGCAATTATTCCCAAAACGAAAAAGAGCAAAGTTGGATTGGTGAGATTTGAACTTAGAATAGTAAAATCCATCGTTACATTTTGCTGCAAAAGTAGCTACTGATCGATTGAAATATTGATCAATAAAGGATTATTGAAAATCTCCCGATTGTTAGATCACAGCAGATCGAGCTTTCAACTCGGTTTCGGAAAAATCTGGCGGTTGGATATTGGGATTGTGCTTTCGATTCGAATCGGGCAACAATAGATTCTCTGCAATTTTATTGAAGCAAGTTTGCAAAGCAGCAAGTGTATACTGACCGAAAAAAGTCATTCCGCGTTCGTAAGTTGCAAATTGATACTCTTCGAAAGTGGTTGTATAGCCGATATAATCGTTCGCATTTGATGTGATAATTACATCAATAACTCCACGTTGGCTCAACTTTTCAAGGATGCTTTTTTTTAGCCGTGCACCAGCTGTAGTAGTGATTTCGCCTGGATATGCTGCAATGGCTATTTCGCCAATGATGAAGATTTGCACTCCAACAATAACAGGCATCCAGGTATTTTCAGACAATCCGCCAAGGCCGTATTGTCGCTTTAATTCATCTGAAACATCCGACAAAGTAGGAGGAACAGCCAACTTATTCAGGTTACTAAAGCCAAGCACCTTCTTTTCTTGGAATTCAGCAAGAATCCTTTTGGCACCTTGTGCTTCCCTCAGGCGGCGGAATTCTGCCCGCGCTGTTTTGCTTGAAATAATTGGAACCCTTCTGATAAAATTGCGATACCTGACAAACAAGGCAATCAAAAAGTTGGTGAAAGAATCAATGCCGGGATTGTCGACCGAAGTACCATTCAACATAGCCAAGCCAGCAGCAGATTGCCCAGTGGTGTGCGGCAAATGGTCGTTGGTGTAAGCTTGTGAACAGGTAATAGAAGAGAGGTTAAAATACTGAAGATCAAAATCTAATGAGGCAGAGAGAGGAATTTGTTCCTGATCGTCTTCCATCAACGACTTACTCAACTCAAATTGCTGAAAACCATTGAAATATGCACTTTTAAATTGGTCTTCATATTTCCCACGTGGCCACCATTTCGCTCTGCCATAATAATTGGGTGAGACATCTGCAGAGGCATCGCAAGCAAATCCAGCTACAAAAGGACGAACATCAGATTGGTCATTCTCTAGCAATGAAGCCGCATAACCTTTGTTGTCGGAGTGAATCTTGGTGTTTTCTGAATCGATGCAGGTGCCTTGCAAACCAAACCAGTTCAATAAACCGATACTGTTTCCTTTGGTATCTTCAATGCGAATTTGTCTGGCAAAACGGTCAATTGCTAAGTGGGTGTTATTTTCATCTCTCTGCTCAATATCTGAATTGCTGTTAAAGGCCTCTAGCGATCGATTGAAGGCGACATCGGCGCCTGGAGCAAACTGAGCAGCATTAAGAAACAGCTTGGCTTCTGTAGACGATTTTACGGCATGTTGAAGTGCATTTGTGCAAGCATCCACATAACTATCGAAGATATCTTTACGATACCCTTTTGTTGTGATGTTTAAAAATGCGTAATGGTGATGACCGCCAGGCGCACTGTGGGTGTTTTGCGAACAGATCAGTAAATTCTCAGCTTGGATCGTATGGTTTGCCGTTTTATCCTTAAAACGCTTAATAACTTCTTTCTTGAGGTGATGAGAAATATTGTAGCACTCTAAAATAATCACCGCGAGCGCTTTCTTTTCCTGTTGAAAGTAAAAAGCGCGGGCAAAAAGATCCGTTTCTGCACCATCCGATCGATGTGCTAGTCGACCATATCCCAACAATGGAAGTGGACCTTTACGAAAAACGACTTTAGATTTACCAACACCAACGAGCATAACAGCAATAACTTGCAGCAAAGCTATTAATAATGTTTACCCAATGATAATGATTCAGAAAATCGATTCTATCAGTAAATCAACCATTTGAAAGTTTTAGTTGCTTTTTTTCGCATTAAAGTTTGGATGGAAATGATAAAGCTGTATTTTTGCCACCCTGAATAACGGATCGGTAGTTCAGCTGGTTAGAATGCCGCCCTGTCACGGCGGAGGTCGCGGGTTCGAGTCCCGTCCGGTCCGCAAGCAAGCCTTCTCAAATCGAGAGGGCTTTTTTGTTTGTTACAATTCGAGTGAAATCAATCCAAACGGAGCAATCCACAATTGAAAAACATTCTGTTTAGAAGTCGAAAAAACTAAACGTCCTACACGAATTTTCCGGTTTTCTATATCTCGATTTGCAGAAACTTCAAAGCATTAGCTCCAAATGTGGCGATTAAATGGATGCATAAAGATTGGAACTGAGCACAATCTTGTTTAAAAGTTGCCATTTGTTTGGTTAGGATGTAACGAAGATTTCAAAACTCTGCCCAAATTATCAAGTTACTACAAAAGACTTTGTGGATTGAAGATCCCAACTTGCTATAATCTAATCTAAGCTCATAATCTTAAGTTAAGTGAAGATTTACATAAAAAAGCGTAATTTATGTAATAACTAACAATTAAAAATGCTGTAGATTTATATAACAAAACATAGAAACATGAGACTATTTATTAAATATATGGTGAGCATTAGGTGCATATCTGCTGTAAAGAAGATATTAAAAGATTGCCACATACAGCCTGAAAATACCCACTTGGGTGAAATCGAAATACCCGACTCCACAGACAAGGAGAAAATTGCTCTATTACAAGCCAAATTGTTAGCGGTAGGGTTTGAATTGATGGAAGACAAAAAAGCACAAATGATTGAAAAAACCATCAATGTGATCATCGATATGATCCATAACCAAGAAGATGGCCCCAAAATGAACTATTCTGAGTATATCATTCAGAAAATACATTTCGATTACACCTATATTTCTAACGTCTTTTCTCATTTGAAAGGAATGACTATTCAGCATTTTATCATTTTACATAAAATAGAAAGAATCAAGGAGTTGATCATTTACAATGAGCTCACCATTTCAGAAATTGCTTGGAAAATGAACTATTCAAGTGCAGCGCATCTGTCGAACCAATTCAAAAAGATGACAGGTCTTTCTCCTTCAACATTCAAAGCATTAAAAATTCGATTTAGAACTCCAATTGAAAATCTTGGTAATGAATCGATTCATTCTGCTTCTCTTCAAGCGGCTAATTGAGTCAATCAGGATATAACATGGCTTTATTAATGAAGTAAATAATTATTATTTAAATTAATCCTAAATAACAAAATAAGCCATTTATGTAAGTTTAACTATCACACCCGTCCAAGACGTTTTAAATTAGGGTAAAAAAATGGAGTTGGTCCAGATAAATCTGGTATGTTTGATTTACGACAAAAAAACAAAAACCAACTCCGGAATGAAGATCACATTATTTGCTCAGATATTCCAAAAAATCAAGCGAG
>CAMCXT010000068.1 GCA_945883545.1 Chitinophaga pinensis
TTGTGCATTTTAATGAGTCGATCACTTTGCACTTTTTAGTTGAATACTGGGTCGTTTACTCGATTATTGAGAACTTGATGTGCACAAGATTTTTTGCATTTATTCCAGTTTTTTCGTTGGGGAAGCTTCCCAATGCGATCCCCTTCCCAGTTGTAATTTCTGAAAAAATTAGTTTGCTATCAACTTAGAAATATAAGCGAATTGGGAATTTATCCAAATTGTTGTTTAAAACGCTGTAAGCTTATGATTAATAAGAGTTTACCGCCTTTTTCAATTATTTTAAAGCATTCACTGTCATTTCTCATATTCCCGAAAGTTAGCACCCAAGGTTCCGGCTCGCTGAACAGCCGTACTGCCGAAGCGATTTCTAATTTTATCCATTGCTTGGTAAAGTTCAATGATGGAAGGCGTGTCTTCGAACAAACTGATTTGATAAGAGCCTTGAACCATGTCGCTCAGCCTGATGCCTACCAATCTAATCAGAATTCTGCGTTGATAAAGCTGTTCAAACAACCGCTGGGCGTGATCCATAATGGTTTTATCGTTTGATGTATAAGGTATCTTCAGCTGCTTTGTTTCTGTATTAAAATCAGAATATCGAATCTTGATAGTGATGCAACCAGTTAATCGATTTTTTCGACGGAGCTTGTAAGCGAGTTTTTCGGCCATTGCTGTTAGTAAGGTCCGAATGGTTTTCACATCGATGGTATCGATTTCGAAAGTATGTTCGGTCGAGATTGATTTTTGTTCATGGTAAGGCTGAACGGGCGTTTCATCGATTCCATTTGCTTTTTTCCAGATTACCAACCCATTTTGTCCCATAACCTGCTGCATTGCAGTTGCAGGCATTTCTTGCAGCGTAGCGATTTTTCTGATGCCCATGCTGCAAAGTGTTGCATAAGTTTTATCGCCGATCATGGGGATTTTGTTCACTGATAAAGGAGATAAAAATGGCCTCTCCTCTCCTACCGGCACTTTCAGTTGGCCATCGGGCTTGGCTTCTCCGGTGCCTATTTTCGAAACAGTTTTATTGCTCGATAAGGCAAAAGTGATGGGTAGTCCAGTTTCTCTTACTACCTTCTGTTTGAGTTCGATCATCCATTTCCAAGTGCCGAAAAAGCGGTCCATACCAGTAAGATCTAGGTAAAACTCATCAATAGATGCCTTCTCGCACAATGGAGACGACTCTTGAATGATTTCGGTAACCATAGAAGAGTATCGGGAATAAAGCTCCATATCGCCACCAATAATAACTGCATCAGGACAGAGTCTTTTGGCTAATTTGATTGGCATTGCGGAGTGGACTCCAAACCGACGGGCTTCGTAGCTACAAGAAGATACCACGCCACGGTCGCTGTTACCACCGATAATCAAAGGGAGTTTTTTCAGCCGACTGTCGCGCAAGCATTCTACGCTGACAAAAAAGCTGTCAAGATCCATGTGCGCAACTGACCTTTCATTCATGACAGATTTGATTAACGACTGATTTAATGTCAAATGTATGACTAATAATCAGTCGGATCAAGTGAAAGTTTTAAACAGAATTTAAACGCATTGATTATCTGCGAAATTCGAACAACTCCAACAAGATCATTGTTACTTTTGCGTTATCCCGACGGCAATCATGCCTACAAACACTGAACTATGGAAGAAACGTTGAAAAACCTGATGTATCAGGGACTTGGAGTGATAGCAATCACCAAGGATAAAATGGAGAAAGCCATTTCTGAAATGGTAGAAAAAGGGAAGATGACGCGTGAAGAAGGCAAAAAATTCTATGATGAATTGAGCGAAGAAACGACCAAGGCAGGAAAAGAGTTCCGGGAAAATGCCAAAGATAGTATCCGAGACTGGATCGAAAAGTCAGGAATTCCGTCAAGAGAGGAATTTGAAGCCTTAAAAGCACGTGTAGAAGCATTGGAAGCAGACAAAGCACCTAAGACAGAAGCTTGATTTCCCGAGGAAAACGATATCGCGAAGTACTCAGCATTCTGGCTAAAAATGGGTTTGGAGACATCATCTCGAGAAGCCTATTCAGTCGTTTCAGAAATAAAGCTTCGAGTCAGGCACAAAGAAAGGCCGACCGATGGATTCGATTTAGAAAAGCTTTAGAGGAACTTGGTCCAACATACGTTAAGTTCGGACAAATACTAAGCAATAGGCCCGGTATTCTGCCAGATGATCTCATTGCGGAATTGTCAAGACTGCAAGATCAAGTTGCATCATTCCCTTTCGAGGAAGTGAAGCAAATTATCGAAAGCGAGTTCGGGAAGCCCATCCACGAAGTATACCCTGAATTTAGTGAAAAGCCTGTCGCATCTGCATCAATAGCGCAAGTTCATAAGGCCAAATTGCCCGACGGACAAATTGTGGCTGTAAAGATTCGTAGACCGGGAATTGAAGAAATTATCAGGGCCGATGTGGTCATCATGAAAGACATTGCCAAATTAATGATGCGCAATGAAGAACTTTCGTCACTTCGACCGCTTGAATTGGTGTCGGCTTTTGAAAAAACAATCCTTGCAGAATTGGATTTTGATAAGGAATTCAGAAATCTGCGAAAATTTCATGAACTCTTTCAAGGTGATGAAACCGTAAAAATACCAGCGCCGATCCAAGCATATTGTAAAGATCAGTTGATAACCCTTGAATTTATTGAGGGAATTAAAATCAGCCGGACGGAAGAGTTGAAAGCTGCAGGATACGACTTGCGACTCATTGCCCGAAGAGGATTTGATGCCTTTTTCAAGCAGATATTTGAATGGGGGCATTTTCACGCAGACCCACATCCTGGAAATCTAATCGTGATGCCTGGTAATATTATTGGCATTCTCGATTTTGGTATGGTAGGACAATTAAGTCCCGCCGACAGATCTTCTTTGGTAGAATTCGTGATCGCCCTCGGCAGAGACGATATTGCCAGAATCGTTGAAAACATTGAAAAGCTTCAAGGTAGTCCGATAGAAGATCGTTCTTCACTTGAAAAAGATTTGGCCTCATTTATTGCCGATTTTGGCGGGCAAGCCGTGATGGAAATCGATTTAAATGATGCACTCGAGAAAGGCAGAAAGTTGGCGTTCAAACACAATCTGAAGCTAAATCCCGACTTGTTCCTGCTTTTTAGAACGATTTCCCTTTTGGAAGGAATTGGTATCAGCCTCGATCCTGAATTTAGGTCGTTGGACGTAATTAAGCCCTATGCATTCAAATTGCTTAGAAAACAGCTTGATCCAAGGAATTTATTGAAGAATAAGGCATTGATTTCTTGGGCTGGGGATTGGTATCAATTGCTACAAGTTTTGCCAGGCGACATCAGGAAGATATCAGCCAAATTGCGAGATGATCAATTCAAAATCAAAACAGAAAATCCAGCCACCGATCGCTTATCAAAGCAAGTGAAACAAACAGGAAACCAGCTATCGAAAACACTGGTGTTCATAGCATTGCTTGTTTTGGGTATGTACAGCATGGAACTGAAATTTCCCAAAGTTGCTTGGGATTTAAATTGGATGGGACTTACAGGATTTGGGCTTTCTTTTCTGATACTACCCGGATTAATTCGGAGCTGGTTTAGGAAATAAATTCCCAAGCAGAATGATAATGCCCTTCATTCATGCAGTATGTAATTAATTGGTCGTAGAAAGGATCATTGGCCAATGTGGCGCTGTCGCCTAACATCACCAGCTTGAACTTGGCTCTCGTCATGGCGACATTCATACGACGGTAATCTTTAAGAAACCCGATTTCATTGCGGTCGTTTGAACGCACCAAGGAAACAAAAACGATATCGCGCTCTTGACCTTGGAAAGAATCGATTGTTTGAATTTGAACTTTAAGGTTGGGGATTCCATCCGAGAACTGTTCATTAAATTCATGTTGAATCAATCGAATTTGCTGACTGTAAGGTGAGATAATCGCCACAGAGTAAATATGACTACCGTTAAGAGATTCACTCAGTGATAGCAATTGTTTGAAGATAAGTTCAACTTCACCAGGATTGGTAAAGCTACGTGTTTCTTGATTTGAGATTTCTTCATAGCCTAAACCTGCTGTATCCAAAAACATAACGCCCGAATCATCTTGAATGTAGCGCAAATCAAGATGTTCGGCAGCAGATAATTGTCCTTTGTAGAACCATTGGTTAGGAAAAGCCATAATCGCTGGATTCATCCGATATTGAACGTTTAGCAAAGCAACAGGAACAATATCCATTGCTTTTTCCATTAAAGTCAGCGAAAGGCCTCCCCTAGCGGCTGCATCGGACTTGATTGTTGGTGGCAACTGAAAAGGGTCACCAGCCATAACAACTCGATTGGCTTTTAAAATTGGGATCCAGCACAGAGGTTCAGATGCTTGCGCTGCTTCATCAATAAACACATAATCAAACGTTAACTTAGAAGGAACTGAATTTGAAGCACCAACCAAAGTTGAAGTGATGACTTCAGCTTGTTCATAAATGGAATCCACAATCATGCGTTCCATTTTCACAGCATCTTTAGTGAGGGCATGAGCTTCTTGAAGCAACAGCTTTCTTTGCGCTCGCTCTTCAGGGCCGAAGCTACGTTTGTATTTTCCAGCTAACCTTCTGAATTCATCCGCACGCTTGCGTGATTCTTTGATGAATGTAAACTCTTTGGATTGTTTGAGCAGCCCGTCCGTTGTAATCGACTCTAGCTCTGCAGAAATTCTCACAGGATTACCAGCTCTTACAACCTTTACTCCTGCCTTTAGCAAACTGATGCTCACATGGTCGGCTGCAGCATTTGAAGGCGTCGAAATCAGGATCTTTGCACCTTGTTTTGATAGCTGTTTCGCTGCTTCAATGAGTGTTGTAGTTTTTCCAGTACCGGGAGGACCATGAACAATACAAACATCGTTGGTGCTGAATATCAGTTTAACTGCCTCATTTTGTGATGGATTTAAAGCATCACTTAAAGTAAAGTCAAAGTTCGATGGTTCAAATGTAGCTTGGTCTTTTCCCAACAGAACACTTCGAATTTCAGCCAATCTGCAATTCTTGGCATTTTGAACAAAATCGAGCGTTTCGAACGCCAATCGATAACTTTGCTCATCGAAAAGCAACTGAATTCCAAGCTTTCCAAAATCAATTACATCGGGAAGCTCATCTCTAAAAAACACCAGCCTTATTTGGTCTCCGAAAACTTTCTCAACTACCCCATTTGCCTCTTCCTCTTGATCACTGTCCATTGAGAAGATTCGAATGGGTTTTCCAGGACTAAATTGATGTGGCGATCTTTGATTCTTCGTTCTTTCAACTACAACGAATGGATAATCGCCAAAGCCATATCCTGTTTCAACAATTCTTAGTGGATACCAGCAAATTCCTATTTCTGCTCGATGGTGAACAGAACCAGATTTGATTGCGGCTTCAAATGACTTTGCATCTTCAGCTTTCTCTAATTCTAGGAGTTTATGAAGCTGTTCGAAGTATGCAGTTGTTTGATCTACGGAAGCCATGCATACTTAAATTGAAACATAACAATTACAATGATCTGGCTTTGTCGAGCGCTGATTTCATTCCTTCTGGCTTAGATCCGCCTGCGGTCGCATAGAAATTTTGACCACCTCCGCCACCTTGAATTTCTTTAGCAAGATCGCGAACGATGTTGCCAGCATTAAGTCCTGCTTGTAACGCTTGTTCACCTAATGCAACGGTCAACATTGGCTTTCCTCCACTAAAATGACCTAAAACAATAAGCAATTCGGGATGTTGCGCTTTTAAGTCAAATGCAATATTTTTTACCAACTCAGGCACATCAAGATCGATTTCCTGGATGATCCGCTTCAGATTTCCTGCAGATTCAATTGAAGCTTCCAAGGATTTGCGAATGCTTCCAGCTTTTTCTCGATTGAATTGCTCAAGTTTTTTCTCGAGGAGATTATTGTCCTCAATTAACTGTTGCAAACCTTTAATTGGATCATTTGGAGATTTTAGCAAATCCTTCACTTGTTGAATTAACTGACTTTCCATACGAATCTGGTTTTCAACAGCTTCTCCAGTGATAGCTTCTATTCTTCGAATGCCTGCTGCAACTGCTCCTTCTGAAGATATCCGGAACATTCCGATGTTTCCTGTTGCTGGAACATGTGTTCCTCCACAAAGTTCTACTGAATAAGCTGGATCGAATGTGATCACACGTACAACATCTCCATACTTTTCCCCGAAAAGGGCCATTGCTCCAAGCTTTTTAGCCTCTTCGATCGGAAGAACCTTAATATCACGATTTATATTTTCGAGAATTTTATCGTTAACAATTCGTTCGATTTTCGCCAATTCTTCCTCAGTTACTTTGGCAAAATGCGAGAAATCGAAGCGTAAATACTTCTCATTAACGAGCGATCCCTTTTGCTCTACATGCGTGCCTAGAACACTTCTCAAAGCGGCATGCAACAAATGCGTAGCTGTGTGATTTCGCATGGTAGAAATGCGTTTCCCACCATTCACTTCAGCTTTAAAAGTTGCTTCAAGATCATTTGGTAATTTATCAGCAAAATGAACGGTTACACCATGTTCTTTTCGTGTATCGAGAATTTCAACGCGATCGTCGCCTGATGTAATAATTCCGGTATCACCAACTTGTCCGCCGCTTTCTGCATAAAAAGGAGTCAAGTTAAAAATGAGCTGATATTGCTTCTTCCCTTTTGTTTGAACTTCACGGTAACGAGCTATTTTCACGTTTGCATCAAGGAAATCGTAACCAACAAAATCTTGTTGATCATCTTCCATGACTTCGATCCAATCGCTTGCTTCTACGGAAGCTGCAGATCGGCTTCTTTCTTTCTGTTGACGAAGGTTTTCAGCGAAACCATCCATATCAACTGTTAAATCTTGTTCACGTGCAATGAGTTGGGTGAGGTCGATTGGGAAACCAAATGTGTCGAACAATTCAAATGCAAAAGACCCTGGAACGACAGATCCTGCAGGATTTTTAGATGCGAAATCATTGAATTTAACGATGCCCGTTTCTAGTGTTCTGAGGAATGATATTTCCTCTTCCTGAATTACTTTTTCGATAAGTCCTTTCTGCGCTTCAAGTTCAGGGAATTGACGGCCCATCTGATCGGAAAGCGTTGGAATCAATTTGAAAAGGAACGGTTCTTTTAAGTTAAGGAAGGTGTAACCATAACGAACTGCTCTTCTAAGGATTCTTCGAATTACGTATCCTGCTTTGTTGTTTGACGGTAGTTGTCCGTCGGAGATTGCAAATGCGATAGTTCTTATATGGTCAGACATAACGCGCATAGCGATGTCTGTTTTTTCTGTACTTCCATATTTAAAGCCTGAAGCAGCTTCAATAAATTGGATGAGTGGTTGGAAAACATCCGTATCGTAATTTGATTGTTTTCCTTGAAGCGCCATGCAAAGACGCTCGAACCCCATACCTGTATCAACGTGTTGTGCTGGAAGTTTTTCAAGGGATCCATCCGCCTTGCGGTTAAACTCCATAAACACATTGTTCCAAATCTCGATCACCTGAGGATGCGATTCATTGACAAGTGTTTTTGCATCCACTGATGCACGATCTGCTTCATCACGCAAATCGACATGAATTTCTGAACATGGTCCGCACGGGCCTGTGTCGCCCATTTCCCAAAAATTATCCTTTTTGTTTCCTCTTAGAATTCGGTCTTCTGAAATCCACTTTTTCCAAAAGTCGAATGCATCTTGATCGAATGGAAGATTTTCAGAAGGATCGCCTTCGAAAACAGTAACATACAATCTTGATTTGTCGATTTTGTAAACATCGGTGAGAAGCTCCCATGCCCACTCGATGGCTTCTTCCTTAAAGTAATCTCCGAAAGACCAATTTCCTAGCATTTCGAACATCGTGTGGTGATACGTATCTACACCAACCTCTTCGAGATCATTGTGTTTACCAGAAACCCGAAGGCATTTTTGCGTATCGGCAATTCTTGGATATTTCACTGGAGCATTTCCTAAGAAAATGTCTTTAAACTGATTCATACCAGCATTGGTGAACATCAAAGTTGGGTCGTTTTTGATCACCATCGGTGCAGAAGGAACTATTTGATGTCCTTTGGAAGCGAAGAAATCAAGGAATGTTTGACGGATTTGTTGGGCGTTCATCAGGCTTTTAACGAAAATTAAGAATTGCTCAAAGTGCCGCAAAGGTAATAATTCGGGCAGTATTGCCTACTTAATGCAACGATTGAAGACCCAAATTTAAGGGCTCACAACATGAATAGTTTATTTTTGTGCTCCAAAATAATCAGTTTGGCAAAAGTTAAGTATCAATTCAACACCAAGTCATTGAGTTACGAGCGCATTAAACCCGGTACGCGAGACCGGATGATGCGGATTCTCTCATTTGCCGGGACGGGAGTTGTATTTGCTGCCTTGGGTGTACTGATTGCCTACAACACCATTGATTCTCCGAAGGAAAAGCAGTTAAATCGTGAATTGGATCAAATGCGTCTGGAGTATGATTTGGTGAATCAACGTCTGAAACAGATGAGTATCGTCCTTGAAGATCTTCAGGATCGTGATGACAATATTTACCGTGTTGTATTTGAGGCGGAGCCCATTCCGGATGAGGTGCGGAAGGCTGGGTTTGGAGGGGTGAACCGTTACAGCAAGTACAAGGAACTTGAGAACCGGGATTTGTTGACCGAAACGATGCGCAGAACCGACATCTTATCGAAGCAAATAGTGATTCAGAGTAAATCATACGACGAAATTTTTACGATGATTCGGAATAAGGCGGCTATGTTGTCTTGCATTCCTGCGATTCAGCCGGTGAACAACAAAGATTTGAAGCGGATGGCGTCTGGTTTTGGGTACCGTACGGATCCGATTTACAAAACCACTAAGTTTCATGCAGGGATGGATTTTGCAGCTACTGTTGGAACTGAAATTTATGCCACCGGGGATGGAATTGTTGTTCGTGCGGATGCGGATGCTTCTGGCTACGGAAATCACGTTCGGATCAACCATGGTTATGGATACCTTACGCTTTACGGGCACATGAGCAAAATTTCGGTCCGACCTGGTCAAAGAGTAAAAAGGGGCGATGTAATTGGACTTGTAGGAAACACGGGCAAATCTGTTGGTCCTCACTTGCATTATGAGGTTCACAAAAACAATGAGGCGATCAATCCGGTGAACTTCTATTACAATGATCTGAGTCCTGAGGAATATGCTCGAATGATTGAGTTGAGCGGAACCGAGAATCAAGCCTTCGACTAATACGGTCAGATCTTTAGGCAATTTCCAATTCATCGAATCTGCACATTTTTTTGTTGATCAACATGCGCACGTGGTTAACATCGCTTTGAAGCCTTTCGTGTTCAAGTTTGCTGATGTAACCAATATGCATTGAAAATTCGAGGAGAAATTCTGTTTCCGACAAATGGTATCTTGCTAACATGAGCATATCAGAACGCATATCTAAGCCTGGAGAATGGCTTTCGGCAATTCGGTTTGGGATTCTAAGCGCCGACTGAAGCAATTGGTAACTGATGCCTTTTTCAGTCTTCTCAGATGAAGGAAAACTTCGAGTAATTTGATTTACAGAGATCGCTAAATCAATTGATCGTTTCCAAGCAAATGTTTTTTTGTAGTTCATGCTGAATGTCTTTCGGTTGGTAAAACCAAAATTGATTCAGCTTGAAATATTTATTCGGATGTTAACCGATTATAAACGATTCTAACCGTTTATCACCGGATAAAAGACTAAACTAATCTTTTAAAATTCTGATTAATAAATCATTAAGCACTTGAATGGCTTCTTGGATTTTCCATGCAGCTCTGTTTCTCGGCTCCACATAGTTTGAGATTGTTCTTAACTGTATCACAGGAATATCAAGCATTCCAGCTACATAAAATACAGCTGCGCCTTCCATTGATTCTGTGTGCACATCTGTACAAAAAATCTGTAATTCGTTGATGCTAAGAATATTGCCATGCACTTTTTGTACAGTGATTCCATTTACTTTTTTTAGTACTTCTGTCTTTTCTTGAAGATAATCTACTGATGCATAGATCCTTCCTTCTTTAAATGGTTTTTCGTTGGCTTGAACAAATCCCAAAGAAAAAATATCGATAAAAGCATCATGGTCTTCTGCACCCCATTGGTAAAATTCATCCCGCTGCACCAAAACGGATTCGCACAATTGAAGAGTTTTATCTATTGCGCCAGATATACCAACATTGATAATCAAATCTGGTTTTTCAGATTTCAAATTTTGCATTAGATTGAAAACAGTGGGCACAATCCCAACTCCAACAGGAAGCCATTCGATGGTGTGTTGTGAATTGAACTGAGATTCTTTGTAAGCACTTCTTGCAATCGAAAACTCTGTTTCAGTGGCAGATACAATCCAAATTTTCATTGGCTAAATGTAGGTCAATCAATGATAAATTGAAGCTAGTTGAATGAAAGTCATGAATTATTAATTCCATAAAATCTTGTTTTTGAGAAAGTGAAACAGGTTCAATTTGAAACAAACATGCATAATAACGAATGAAGAAAATGTATTGCTTGATCCTTTTGAAAATATATGGTAAAGAAAAAAAGAGTGAATTTGGGGCACGAAAAATCAAATTCTTCTTGTTATTTAGCGATTTACATAAACATTGATTTTTCAGCATTCAAATCAGGTCAGTTATACTGAATGAATTGTAATTTTGCTCTGCTATGATAGAAACAAATACTTCCAGACTTCAATGGACTTTCAGAATCATGTTGATGGCTGTACTCGGCACGCTTCTGCTTTCGAGTAAGGTTTGGATGACTGATAGAAACTTCCCGGTAATTCCAATTTTTGAAGGAATCCCGTCCATGCCATCTCCGCTAGATTATATTCTTTACAGTGTTCTGATAGTTTTGGCTATCTACCAAATCATTTATTTGGAGAACCGAAACACTATGTATGCGCTGATTGGGATGTATGCGTTTTTGATGGCAGGTGACCAGATGCGCTGGCAGCCATACAATGTTCAGTATCTTTTGATTATGATTGGTTTGTTGTTTTATCCTTTAAAAAGCGATCATTTATTGGCTGCATTTAGGTTTTTCATCATTGCCTTTTATATCTGGAGTGGATTGCAGCAGCTCAACATGGTCTTTATTCAGTCGATTTTCCCTTGGTTAGCAGGACCACTTGCAGAAAAATTCCCATCAGCGATGGAAGAATATGTTTTAGGTGGAGGATATGTTTTCCCTTGGCTTTTCTTGTTTACAGGTGTTGGTTTGTTAATCCCGAAACTCAGAAATATTGCAGTTTACGTTGGTGTCTTTATTCAGCTGTTTTTAGTTTATTCGTTTAGTCCGCTAGGAAACGATTGGAATGAAGTTATTCTGCCTTACAATGCTGCTTTGGGTATGTTTACTTGGCTTTTATTTGCAAACGCAGAGTTTAATTACAAGGAAGTATTCGTAACCAAATTTAAATTCCATTGGGCTTTCACTGCACTGTTTGGAATCCTACCAATTGCTAGTTTTTTCGGCATTTACGACAGAATGCAAAGCTTCAACACCTATTCTGGAAAAGCTTATTATGGAAAAATTTATGTTACCGAACAGCTTGCAGAACGTTTACCTGATGGTGTAAAACGCTATGTTTTCCGTCCGCCACTCTCAAAACCATTTATCGAAACCACCTATTGGTCGATGGATGCCTTGAAGGTTTCACCTTATTCTGAAAAAAGGATTTACAGATCTTTAGAGAGCTACATTTGCTCGTTTGCTGAAGGTGATTGTGCTGCAGAATTAGAAATATACACCTACGAAGACGCAGCAAATTAACCGTGAACTACAGATTCGTTTCTTTATTAACGTTTTTAATACTACTCATTTCTTCAGTTTCAGGACAGTTTAAGTCGCCTCAATTCTCCATTCAAAAGTCGAAGGATGAAATAAAGGTTGACGGACAATTAAATGAAGCGTCATGGTTATCAGCAGAACTTGCAGGCCAATTTATTCAGCAATTTCCCTTCGATTCAACGCGTTCGATTACCCAAACACAGGTTCGTGCTACTTATGATGAGCACTTTCTGTATTTCGGTGTTGTTTGTTTAAATCGAGATTCAAATCAGAAATATGTTGTTCAAACGTTGAAGCGTGATTTTGACGATGAACTGAACGATGGTTTTCATATTGTTCTGGATCCATTCGAGGATCAATACAATGGGTTTTCATTTCAAATTAGTCCTTACAATGTTCAAGCTGAAGGATTAATCACCTCAGGCGGAACCTACGGTCAGTCGAACAATTGGGACAACCGATGGTATTCACAAGTTATAAGATACGCCGACCGATGGGTTGCAGAAATTGCGATTCCCTTTAAAACACTCAGGTTTTCAACAGATATCCGAAGTTGGGGAGTGAATTTTGCTCGGGTAGATCTTCAACACAATGAAGTTTCAGTCTGGAGTCCGATTCCTCGCACATTTTCTCTCACTTCTTTGGCCTTCACAGGAAAAATGAGCTGGGATGCTCCACCTAAAAAAACTGGAGTGAATGTTTCGTTGATTCCTTATCTCATCGGAGAAGCCAACAGAGATTATCTTAATCAATCGAAAGCGCAAACTAGATTCAGCGGTGGCGGAGACGCAAAAGTTGCGATCTCATCCTCTTTGAATTTGGATTTAACAGTAAATCCGGACTTTTCTCAAGCTGATGTTGATCGACAAATCACCAACCTCACTCGATTCAGTTTATTTTTCCCTGAAAGGCGACAGTTTTTCCTTGAAAACAGTGATCTTTTTGGGCAATTCGGATTTAGTCAGATTCGACCTTTCTTTTCTAGACAAATTGGGCTCTCAAATGGAAACAGGATTCCGATACAATATGGTGTTCGACT
>CAMCXT010000069.1 GCA_945883545.1 Chitinophaga pinensis
TTTGCAAAGTTGCTAAATTTTACTGAAATGATCGGTATTTTTGTGAAATGACCCGTGCCTCCATTTTTCTATTCTTTCTACTCACATTTATTGGTTGCAAGCGCTCGCCTTACATGGGCAACAATTATGTACCACCGAAACTCGATAAGTCGTTTGCTATTTTGCCCAAACCACCAGCAGTGGATTATTCGCTTTCATCAAGTTGGGCTGCACTTCCCGACAGGAAAGACATGGCCGATTCACTGCCGCGAAAGGGCATGATCGACGGACAAAAAACGGCACGTGTCGATGTGTTTTTTGTGCATCCTACCTTGTTTTTATCGCCTCCTGAAGAGAATGCGTTTTACTGGAATGCAGATGTGAACGACAAGCAAATGAATGAAAAAGTAGATGGAAGCAGCATTTTAAATCAAGCCAGCGTTTTTAACGAAAGTTGCGCAGTGTACGCCCCAAGATACCGTCAGGCTCATATTACTTCGTTTTTCACCAGCGACCGCGAAAGTGGTGAAGCTGCATTGGAAATGGCGTATCAAGATGTAAAGAAAGCTTTTCAATATTTCATTGATAACCATAGCAAGGGAAGGCCTTTCATCATCGCTGGTCACTCGCAAGGCACACGACATTCTGGGAAATTGATCAAAGAATTAATCGAACCCAATCCCGAATTGGCGAAGCGCATGGTTGCTGCTTATTTGGTCGGTATGCCTGTTCCTGAAGGATTCTTTAAAACGACTGAAGTGTGCGATAACCCACTGGAAAACAATTGCTTCGTTTCTTGGTGCACTTACCAAAATGGATATTATCCACCGAATTACAAGTCGTCGGGTTACGAGAATGCCATTTGCGTGAATCCCCTCAGTTGGAAAACCGATTCAACCTTGGTGAGTCGAAAGGAAAATCTTGGAGGCATCACTTGGAAGTTCAATAAGATTGAAGAAAACATCAACAATGCACGAGTAAACAAAGGCATTCTGTGGATCGAAAAACCGCATGTGCCTGGCAGATGGTTGATTAAAATGGATAGTTATCATGTGGCAGATTACAATCTTTTTTGGTTTAATATCCGTGAGAATGTAAAAAATCGCTGCGATAACTATTTCAAAAACAATAACATAAATTAGAATCGGAAGAATTTTTTAGGTGTAAATACCTAAATTAATCCTTTGGTAGGTAAATTAGAATGGCTACTTTTGAACTTGCATAAACCACACACAATGAAAAAACTATTACTCACATCTCTCCTATTGTTTTCAGCTTTCTTTATGAAGGCGCAGAATTGCGGCTCCGGTTTAGGTGAACTAGGATTACAAATTATCACCGATGATTGGCCTGGTGAGACTTCTTGGAGAATTACAAATCCAGAATCAAATACTATCATAGCAGAAGGAACAACAGTGGGTGATACCATTTGTATTCCGAACAACAGTTGCGTATTGGTTGAGGTTTTAGATTCTTATGGCGACGGAATTTATGCTCCAGGTGGTTATTGGATCAGTTGGAATGGAACAGTGGTAGCAACTGGTTTTGATTTTAATAGTTACGTTTCGCATTCTATTGCTTGCGCTCCAGGAACATCTTGTTCATCCCCAATTGCGATTACCGAAGGTCAGCACACAGCTTCATTCGATAATTCTTGGTACTCTTTCTCACCTGCATTGTCAGGAATGTATGTGGTTTCAACGTGTTCTTTGGCAACATGCGACACACGTTTATATGTTTACCAAGATTGTCCATCGGGAGGTGCTGGATTAACCGAAGGTCCAGAAGGAACATATGCCTACAACGACAATGTTTGCGGAGATCAATCTTCCATAAATGTGATGATGTTGGAAGGCCAGACTTATAAAATTAGAATTGGCGATGGCAACAACAATTGTACAGGTCCGGTGAATTTCCAATTGGTTTACAATGGAGAAATTACGGGATGTTTGGATATCACAGCGTGTAATTACAATCCATTGGCAACTGCCGATGATGGCACATGTGTGTATTACCCAGATCCTATGTGTGCTGGTCCAGATTTAGCATTCGACTCGGTTGCGTTTACTTCTTCGCTCACCATGTTTACCCACAATGCTCAAGGATGCGACATCGAAGAAGGCTGCGTTACAGGTTACGGAATGCGTGATGTAATTGCATTCTCTTCAAAAATCGACAACATCGGTTTGATGGATTACTACATCGGAACTCCAGGAAACCAACCTGAAATGTTCAATTTGGTGAACTGTCACGGTCACACCCATTACGAAGGTTACGGCGACTACCGCTTGTATGATATGAACGACAACTTGATCCCTGCAGGGCATAAAAACGGTTTCTGTGTGATGGATCTTTGTGGATTTGGTCAGTACAATTGCGGTAACATGGGTATTTCTGCTGGTTGCTACGACGTTTACGGTGTTGGTACACAATGCCAATGGATTGACGTAACTGAGGTGCCTGATGGTGATTACCGTTTGGCTGTAATCATCAATTCTACTCACGTTCCTGATGCTTTGGGCCATCAAGAAATCAATTATGTAAACAACGCACTTCAAGTTTGTTTGCGCCTAACACGCACCAACGGCGTGCTTGCTTATGAATTACTGCCTAATTGTGATCCATTTGTGGATTGCGCCGGAGTACCAGGTGGTGCATCTATTCTAGATTGTAACGGAGAATGTGGCGGTAATGCCAAATTCGGTAACGTTTTAGCCGATCAACAAGTGAATATGGGCGATGTGATTGCCTACATGGATGTTTTCGAAG
This sequence comes from Chitinophaga pinensis, assembly GCA_945883545.1. Lineage (GTDB taxonomy): Bacteria > Bacteroidota > Bacteroidia > M30B66 > M30B66 > CAMCXT01. The sequence continues at coordinate 2,749 of CAMCXT010000069.1, forward strand.
AAGATGTAGTGCCGTTTGTTTCTTGTCACGATTTAAATGGCGATGATGTAGTAACTGTTTACGATGCAGCTTTACAGAATTGGTGCATCAAAAGCAACGAAGGCAATGCTTTCCAAAATTGCATTTGGCCTAGAAACATTGTAAATCCTCTTGATTCAACATCATTAACGATTGCCAATGTGAATTTCAATGCTGGTTATGTAGATATTGAGTTGAAAAGCGAGCGCGCAAACGTTATGGCTTATCAATTCACAATGGCTGGAATCAATATCACCGATGTAATTTCTCGCACTGAGCCAAACGCTCAAGAGAAAATCGTAGGCTACAATGCGTCGCGCAACGAAGTTTTTGGAATCTATCACGGCGATTCTGTAATTGGTCGCCAAAATGGAAATATCGAATTGATTCGTATTTATTTCGATCAAATCACGAGCAATCAAATCTGCATCGCAAGTATCACCGAAATCAACAACGAAGATGGCGAGAGAACGATTACTTCAATTGCTGGAAATTGTGTAGAAGTAGATGTTACCAATGTTGGTAAAGTACTTGGAAGAACACACTTAACAGTTGTTCCAAATCCATCAAGCGACTTTATCACCATCGAACTTCCAAAAGGATACGGTAAGCAATCTGTTTGGGAAATTACTGACGCAACAGGGAAAACGGTAAGCCGCATTTCTCCAAGCATGGGTGTTTCTCCAGGAGTACTTCAGTTCAATATCCAATCGCTTCGTTCGGGCATCTATTTTATTCGTGCTACCGATAGTCAAGGAAAAACGGTTACCGGTAAAATTGTAAAGATATAATCCTACTCCAAATACATTTTAAAACGGTCAGTTTCTTCGGAGGCTGGCCGTTTTTGCTTGTTAACAAGTGCAGTCTGAAAACTCTCGCATCAGGCAATCATACGTGGCTAATGGCAGGGCTATATTTGTGATTAACCCTCACTAACCTTCCTTCTGTTGCTCAGGATCTTATCCATCTTTTTGGTTTTTACTTTTGTGTCGGCCAATGCTTATGGTAGCAAAGTGCTTTCGACACACATGGAAGGGTTGCTTCACCGCATCAAATCGAAAAAAACAGAATCTCGGTTGGACGAGATTTTCAATAAACTTCGCAACACATACGGCTTCAATGGAGCAGTTCTGATTTCAGAGAAAGACCACGTGATTTACCGAAAAGCGTTTGGGTATTCTGATCTTCAATCGCGACAAGAACTCAATACTAAAAGTGTTTTTCAGTTAGCCTCCGTATCGAAGCAGTTTACTGCAGTGGCGATTATGATGCTGAAAAGCCGTGGATTGCTTAAGTATGAAGATAAGGTCACAAAGTTCTTCCCCAATTTTCCTTGGCGCGAGGTTACCATCCGACATTTACTCAATCACCGAAGTGGAATTCCTGATTATCGTTGGTTTTTAGACCCATTAATGGTCAACAAAAACAAACCAGTGAGCAACCAAGAAATGATGCGCCAATTCGCGATCCACAAACCAGATAATTATTTTTCTACTGGAGCCCACCATGCTTATTCAAATTCTGGATATGCAGTGTTGGCAGCCATCGTAGAGAAATTGAGTGGAACGTCGTTTTCGAATTTCATGAAATTGGCTGTATTCGAACCACTTGGGATGAAGCATTCCTACGTGTATTCCAAATGCGAGAAACAACTCCCTCCAAGCGCAGTGAAAGGTTACGAACGCAACGGAGCGTATGAAGCGCCCAACGATGCTTTCAATGGCATCACAGGCGACAAAAATGTTTATTCAACTGTCGAAGACCTCTTCCTTTGGGACCAAGCGCTTTACACCAACAAATTGCTTCCACAGCATGAACTTCTTCAAGCATTCGAGCCAGGAAATCCTGAATTAAAAGGATACCGCAATTATGGTTTTGGTTGGAGAATCAATCAGCACATTACCGACAAGAAAATCGTTTACCACAGTGGTTGGTGGAGAGGGTTTCGCACTTTTTTCCTTAGAAACCTGAACGATCACAGCTCCATAATTATCCTATCCAATACAGTTAACTACTCTATAAATAGCCTTGGCGAATTATACAGTTTAATTATGAAAGGTGAAGTAGATTCACTCGTTACAGAATACTGAAATCTAATCAACCTTTTCTCTATTCTATTGGTGAACCTTTTGTAATTTTAGGCTCCCGAAAGTCAAGTTTTATGTTGAAGAAAATCCTCATTGCTGTAGCTATAGTCCTTGTTCTGTTGATAGGTGGAACGTGGTGGTGGCTAAACTCTATGATGCCTGCGTATGAAGGTACGCAATCATTAAAAGGCTTGAAAGAGAAGACCGAAGTTTTCTACGACAAGTTTGGGGTTCCACATATTTATGCTGCCAACGAAACCGATGCCTATTTCTCGCTCGGTTATGTTGTTGCACAAGACCGTTTGTTCCAGTTGGAGATGATTCGTCGCCTTGCAGGAGGAAGACTTGCGGAGATTTTAGGTCCCTCAATGCTGAAATCCGACAAGTTCTTCAGAACAATCGGGTTGAATAAACATGCTGAATGGTCGGAAGCAGAGTTTCGCAAGAATGCACCAGCAAATATTCAGGCAAGCACAGATGCTTACATCGCTGGCATTAATGCTTATATCCAAAATGGAAGTAACCCTTTCGAATTCACGATACTTGGCATCGACAAAGAGCCATACAAACTCAAGGATGTTTATTTGGTTGTTGGTTACATGGCACTTGGATTTGCCGAAGGTTTCCGAATCGATCCCATGGTGGAAGGCGTTTATCGAAAAGTGGGCGACGTTTACATGGATGAACTTGAATTGGGTTGGCCAAAAGGATCGGTTACAATTCCGGTTACGGGAGGGAAACCCTTGGTAGGAGAAGCATTCAGCAATGAAGTGTCAGCTATAGTTGATCTTTTTCCAGTAGCTCCTTGGATGGGCTCAAACAGTTGGGTGATGGCTCCTTCACGCACCAAGTCGAAGTCGACCATTCTCTGCAACGATACCCACATGGGCTATTCCCAGCCAGCCGTTTGGTATGAAGCACATATTGAATATCCAGGCTATAAACACTATGGAAACTACATCGCTGGTTTGCCTTTCGCTTTAGTCGGGCACAACGATTTTTGTGGAAATGGCCTTACCATGTTTGAGAACGACGATACTGATTTTTTCATCGAAAAGGTTGAAAAAGACAAGGTGATGTACAAGAATGAGTGGAAACCTTTGGTCACCAGAACCGAAAAAATCGTGGTGAAAGATGCAAATGAATTGAATCTGAAGATCACTGAAACCCCACACGGACCCCTCATTCAAGATGTTTTTGAAGATTTTCCCTTGTATCAACAACAGGTAGCTGTGTGGTGGAGTTTTTTAAAGTTTCCTTCTAGAGCGCTCGAAGCAGTTTATGGAATTAACCATTCCCGTTCGATGGATGATGCCAGAACTGCTGCTTCCATGATTGAGGCACCCGGAGTAAACTTGATGTATGGCGACAAAGATGGCCACATTGCTTGGTGGGCAGCAGCTAAGTTGGTAAAGCGACGCGAAGGCATTATGAGCAAGCGATTTCTCGATGGATCCACTGGAAATGATGATCCGATAGGTTTTTTCACTTTCGATGAAAATCCAAAATCGGAGGATCCAGCTTCAGGTTTTGTTTATTCTGCCAACAATCAGCCAGATTCTTGTGCAGTTGGTTGGTATCCTGGTTATTATGTACCTGAAGACCGCGCGGTGAAAATTTTAACCAGTATTTCTGCTCGAACTGATTGGGATGTAGAATCTTGCAAGCAACTCATCGTAAACAGTTCAAATCCGGTCTATCCAAAAACAGCTAAACACTTGCTCAAGCTGCTCAAAACATTGTATTCTGATGCATTGTTCACGGAAGCTGCCAATCGACTGTCGAGCTGGGAAGGAGAACATGGATTAGAATCAGTTGGCCCGGTAATTTATTATCGTTGGGTTTACAATATCCTATCCATGGGTTTACGGGATGAAATGGGAGATGAACTCTTCAAAAGCTACATGAATTCTCACTTGATGAAAACCAGTTATCCTGTGCTTCTTTATTCGTTCGAATCGAAATGGTGGGACAATCTTTCAACGCGTGAAATTGAAAACCGAAATACCATCGTCACAAGTGCTTGGAAGCAAACCATTGAAGATCTTAGTAAGCAATTAGGAAAAGAAGTTTCAGGTTGGCGCTGGAAAGATGTTCATACGCTAGAACACAAGCATCCCGTTGGTCGCCAAAAGCCTTTCGATCAATTTTTAAATGTAGGTCCTGAGGCTATTCCAGGTGGGAACGAAGTGATCAATAACCTAGGCTTTGCTATCGACTCATCGGGCGAATACAAAGTGACTTTCGGACCATCAATGCGCAGAATCATCGATTTTGCAAATCCTGAAGTTAGTTTCAGTGTGCTTCCAACAGGGCAGTCAGGCTATTTCATGGCTCCGCATTACTCCGATCAGTTCAATACTTTCAATTCCAATACCTTCCGAAATCAGCTCATGAAAAAAGAGGAAATCGTTCGTCAAGCTGGAAAACCACTCATCCTGCAACCATCCAAATGATGAAGCAAGCCTGCAATCGAGTTTTTATGGTGCGGCCAGCTGCATTTGGATTCAATCCTGAAACTGCTGAAACCAATGCATTTCAGCAAACAGATTTGGCTGATGATAACTTTTGTGAGAAAGCGCTCGAAGAATTCGATTTGTTGGTCTACCAACTTAAACAAGAAGGAATCGATGTTTTAATTTATCAAGACACTCAGCTTCCTGAAAAGCCTGATGCAGTGTTTCCAAACAATTGGGTAGGCATACACGATCAAGGCATTCGGGTGTATTATCCGATGTTGGCCAAAAATCGCAGGTTGGAGAGAAGCCCAGAAGTAATATCGTTTTTAGATGCGCATCTTCCTGCCAAACAAGTGCGTGATTATTCCAATTTTGAACTGCAGAATCTCGCCATGGAAGGCACAGGTAGCTTGATTTTCGATCATCTCAACAAGCGTGTTTTTGCATCAAAGTCGCCAAGAACGCAACCTGAGATCATGCTACAAATTGTCAATGACTTAGGATACGAACCGATTTTGTTTGATGCTTTTGATGCAAACGGCCATGCTTATTATCACACAAACGTCATCTTAAGTATCGGAACCAAATATGCCCTCGTTTGTGCCGAAGCTATCCCAGAATCGGAGTGTGAAAAAGTATTGGAAAGCTTGAAATTCCCGTGTAGAACAATCATTCCCATCAACCGCCAGCAGGTGAATGCCTTTGCAGGAAATGTGCTTGAGGTAAGCAATTCGGATGATGAAACGCTTATTGTGATTTCTCGAACTGCCATAGATTCTTTGCATGATGAACAAATCGCAGTTCTCCAACGTTCGGGCTTGCTGTTGATTGCTGATATCCCCGTAATTGAAAAAGTTGGAGGAGGAAGCGTGCGTTGTATGCTTGCAGAAATCCGCGAATAACTTCTTTTGCATGGTATTTGAAATGAAAAATTTATCTTTACCCATCGTCGAAACAAATCCTGTCCTATGAAACCGATTGTGTTCCCAAAACTAGCCGCTACTGTTGTAATTGCATGTTGCTTTTTTTTCAACCAAACTGCTGCTCAAGCGCAGCCAACCGATAAAAAAGTTTCAGTTGCTAAAAAAGATGACCGTCCAAGTCCACCGGCTGAAGCCACAGGAGTTATCGGAGACCTTAAATTAAAAATCAATTACAGTCAGCCAGGTGTTAAGGGCAGAACCGTTTGGGGTGAGCTTGTTCCTTATGGAAAAGTTTGGCGCACAGGTGCTAACGAAGCATCAACTATCGAAGTAAGCCGCGATTGTAAAGTAGGTGGCTCAATGCTCAGAGCTGGTAAATACTCAATCTTCTCCATTCCTGGAGAAACCGAATGGACAATTATCTTCAATACAGTTCCAGACCAATGGGGAGCTTACAAGTACGATGAAAGCAAAGATGCACTTCGTGTGAAAGCAAAACCTTCAAAATCTCCAGAGTTTAACGAACGATTCAAGTTCGAAATCAAATCAGACCCACAAGGCGACGGGAAAGTAAGCCTATACTGGGAAAATCTAATGGTTACTTGGGAAATGCGATAAGCAACCCTTTAAAATAGAAAAACCGGTCGTATGTAAATCTGACCGGTTTTTTTGTGCTCTTTATTTTCGTTCGAGGTAAACTATGCAGGTAGGATTTTGGTCACAACCTCTCCGAAGCCGATTCTCACTTGTTCGTTTTTCGAAAAGGCACGCATGATCACCGTATCGTTGTCGTTGATGAACTTCCTTTCAGTATTGTCGGGCATTTTGAGTGGTTCAGTTCCGCGCCAAGTTAGTTCGAGCATCGATCCAAAACTGTCTTTAATTGGACCACTGATGGTTCCACTTGCATACAAATCGCCCACCTGAATGTTACAGCCATTTGATGCATGGTGCGCCAACTGCTGAACCATATTCCAATACATATATTTGAAATTCGAATGGCAGATCCGAGATGGGTTGAATCTTGGTGATTCGATCAAAACTTCCAACTCGATATCATAATTGTGATCGCCATCGTATTGCAAGTAGGGAAGAGGTTTAGGATCTTGTTTTGGGCCTGGAACCCTGAAAGGTTTCAGCGCATCTAAACTCACCACCCAAGCCGACATTGAAGAGGCGAAATTCTTGGCTAGAAAAGGCCCAAGAGGAACGTATTCCCAGCTTTGCATATCACGTGCACTCCAGTCGTTGAAAATCACCATTCCATGGATGTAATCTTCAGCTTCATTGGTGCTGATGGATGATCCAAGCGGATTTGATTTGCATGTTACAAATGCCATTTCCAATTCGAAATCAAGTTGTTTCGATGGCCCAAAAACAGGATTTTCTTGGTCGGGCGCCTTGGTCTGGCCATTTGGTCGTTTTACAGGTGTTCCGCTTAAAACAATCGATGAAGCTCTTCCATGGTAGCCGATCGGAATGTGTTTCCAATTCGGAAGTAATGCGTTTGCTGGATCACGGAACATCGTGCCCACATTGGTGGCGTGTTCCTTTGAAGAGTAAAAATCGGTGTAATTTCCAATTTTAACTGGCATACACACTTCCACCGACTTAATAGGCAACAAACAAGATTCGCGCAAATCAACATTGGTGCGAAGTTCGTCGTGTTTATCGTCGAGCAAGCGGCTTACACGGTTGCGTAAATCGCGTGTCATTTCACGGCCCAACTCAATGCAATCGTTGATGAATTCGTTTTGAAAAAGGCTGTCTACGAAGTCTACTCCTAGCAAACCACTCTTGTTCAAAACAGCGAGATCGATTACGTAGTCGCCAATTCGCATGGCGACATGGTGCTTACCATTCACTTTAATCACACCCAATGGAAGGTTCTGAATTGGGAAATCAGAATGTTCCGGAATGGGCACCCAGGAACGTAAATTTGGATCGTTAGCGCGAATCATGACAAGGTCTTTATAGCTCAAATTATACGAACAATGGATAATCTTCCATCGCCTTATTTACTTTCTTTTTAAGAGATGCTAACTTTTTATCGTCTCCTGCATTTTTTACTGCGTAGTCGATCCAATCAACAATTTGTGGAATCTCTTTTTCGGTAATTCCTCTGGTGGTGATGGCTGATGTACCCACACGAATTCCTGAGGTAACAAATGGCGATTTATCGTCGAATGGAACCATGTTTTTGTTCACTGTGATGTCGGCTTTGCCCAGTGCAATTTCTGCATCTTTTCCAGTGATGTTTTTGGTGCGCATGTCGATCAACATGAGGTGATTATCTGTTCCTCCAGAAATAATGTTGAAGCCTTTTTTCATCAGCGACTTTGCCATCACTTTTGCATTTTTCTGCACTTGGATCATGTAATTCATGTAATCGTCGGTCAGGGCTTCATGGAAAGCAACAGCTTTTGCAGCAATTACGTGTTCCAATGGGCCTCCTTGAGTTCCAGGAAATACGCCTGAATCGAGCAATGCCGACATCATTCTGAGTTCTCCTTTTGGTGTTTTGTAGCCAAATGGATTTTCAAAGTCTTTGCCCATCATAATAATTCCTCCACGCGGACCACGAAGGGTTTTGTGTGTGGTTGAGGTAACGATATGACAATGTTCAAGTGGATCATTCAACAAGCCTTTGGCGATCAATCCTGCAGGATGTGAGATGTCGGCAAGTAAAAGTGCTCCTACTTGGTCTGCAATCGCGCGAAGGCGCACATAATCCCAATCGCGGCTATATGCTGATGCACCGCAGATCATCATTTTAGGTTTTTCTTTAAGCGCAGTTGCTTCAACTTTGTCCCAATCGATCAGGCCTGTTTCTCTTTCAACTCCGTAAAAGGAAGGTTGATATAGTTTTCCTGAAAAATTCACAGGCGAACCGTGGGTAAGATGCCCTCCATGGCTGAGATCGAATCCAAGGATTTTGTCACCAGGATTAAGGCAAGCGAGCATCACAGCGGCATTGGCTTGTGCACCAGAATGCGGCTGAACATTCGCCCACTGTGCATTGAAAAGTGTTTTTAGACGGTTGATGGCGATGTTTTCAATCTCATCAACCCACTGGCAACCACCGTAGTAGCGTTTTCCTGGTAGTCCTTCAGCGTATTTATTGGTGAGTATCGAACCTGCAGCCTTCATCACTTGGTTGCTCACATAATTCTCTGATGCAATCAGCTCAATACCTTCAGTTTGGCGATGAAGTTCTTCGCCGATAAGTTCGAATACTACTTTGTCTTTTTTCATGCAGTTAAAAATGGTCTTTCTGGGTCAAAAATAGGGCTAATTGAGGAGGTAATTCGGATCAGTTCTCAACTGAAGCGAATAAATGCTGAAGAAAGCCGTCGAAGATTTTTCTTCCATCCACATT